>JAQAZR010000129.1:0-3935 GCA_032127235.1 Deltaproteobacteria bacterium | reverse complement strand
GGGGAGGTCCTTTTCGTCTGCCAAAGGTTCAACGCGAACAATCCGGTCGGCCGCGGTGCAGATCAACCCGTTTTCGATGATATCGAACCGATCGTTGACCGTGACGACGGTGCCGTTGTGGACGACGATGTCGTAAGGCATCTGACCCCTCCCAACCTAAATACGGATCATTTCCTTAAAGCAATACATCATGAATTTGGTGAGACGGAAAAGAGTGTCAAAACTGCCGGGTCCCAGCAGCCGCCCGGGGGCGAATCCGTTCGGCGATGCGGTTGATATCCGCCATCACCTGCCGCTCGTCAAGGCTGAGCAGGCGGCCGTTCTCCATCACCACCCGGCCGTTGATGACGACCGTGCCCACATCGCTGCCGCGGACCGCGTAGACCAGATGCGAGACCGGATTGTACATCGGTGTCAGGTGGGGGCGGGCCGTGTCGATGACAATCAGGTCGGCGGCCTTGCCCGCTTCCAGGGATCCGGTCACCTGCTCGAGCCCCAGGGCGCGGGCTCCCGCAATGGTGCCCATCCGCAGCACGGTGGCGGCATCCAGGACCGTGGGGTCGAGCGTGCTGACCTTGTGCAGTTTGGCGGCCGTGTCCATTTCCAGGAAAAGATCGAGATTGTTGTTGCTGGCGCAGCCGTCCGTGCCGATCGCCACGCAGACACCGGCCCGCAGCAGCTCGGGAACCGGCGCGATCCCGGAGGCGAGCTTCATGTTGCTTTCGGGGTTGTGGACGACCTTGACGTCGTGGGCCTTCAAAAGGGCGATGTCCTCTTCGTTCAGAACCACGCAGTGGCAGGCGAGCAGGTTGGGGCCGAGAACGCCCAGGTCGGCCAGCCAGGCGACCGGCGTCCGGCCGTATGTGTCCAGAATCCGGTCGACTTCGCTGCGGGTTTCCGACAGGTGGGTGACCAGCGGCAGACCATTTACGCGCGCCAGGGCCGCGGCGCGCTGGAGCAGTCCGGCAGCGCACAGGTAAGGGGAGTGGGGCTCGACGGCGACGGTGATCAGCGGATCGTGTTGCCAGGTCTCGATCATGCGCTCGACATAGGCGAACCCCTTTTCGAGCGGACCGTAATTGGGGGAGGGAAAATCGTACAGCACCTCGCCCACCACTGCCCTCACACCGGCTGCGCTCGCGGCGCGCGCCACCGCGTCTTCGAAGAGGTACATATCACAGAAACAGGTGGTGCCCGAACGGATCATTTCGGCGCAGGCCAGCAGCGTGCCGCGGTAGACCGTTTCTTCGTCGAGCTGTGCTTCGGCCGGGAAAATGTGATCGTCGAGCCATGTCATCAGGGGCAGGTCGTCGGCCAGCCCCCTGAAACAGGTCATGGCGGCGTGCGTGTGGGCGTTGATCAGACCGGGCATGACGATGCCGCCGCCGGCATCGATGCGGCGCTCAACCGACCAGTCGCTGAAGTCCGTCGCCGGTCCGACTGCCAGGATGCGGTCGTCGGCCACGGCCACGGCCCCGCCCTCGATCCGCGTGTCGGCGGCATCCATGGTCAGCACGATGCCGTTTGAGATCAAGAGGTCAGCCGACTGGGGGATCATCGTCGATGTGCTCCACCACGTAGTGTAACAGGGCCGCTACTTTGGGCGCGGTCGCACGGGCCACTGCGATGATCTCCTCCACGGTGGCCGGCAGCGGTGCGTCCAGATCGCTGATGTTGGTGATGGTCGATAGACCCAGGATCCTCATGCCGGCGTGTTTGGCGGCAATGACCTCCTGGACGGTCGAAAACCCAACGGCGTCCGCACCGATAATTTTAAGATAGCGCACTTCGGCCGGGGTTTCCAGCGACGGCCCCTTCAGGCCGGCGTAAACACCGGTCTGAAGGCGAACCTGCGCCGAACGGGCGCCGTCGGCGGCCAGCCGCTGCAGGTGCGGGTCGTAGGCACGGGTCATGTCGGGAAACCGCACGCCCCAGTTTTCCTCGTTGGGTCCGACGAGCGGATTGGCGCCGGTCAGGTTGATGTGGTCGCTGATGCCCATGAGATCGCCGGGTCGAAAGCGCGGATTTAGGCCTCCGGCGGCGTTGGTCAAAATCAGGTATTCGACGCCGAGCTGCTGCATCACCCGGACGGGAAAGGCGACCGCGCGCGGCGAGTAACCCTCGTAGAGGTGAAAACGGCCGTGCATGATCATCACCGCTCGTCCGGCGATCGCGCCGATAAGCAGTCGGCCCGGGTGACTTTCGACCGTCGATACCGGAAAGTGCGGCAGATCGCCGAAGGAATAGGTGGCCGAGATCGGGATCGATGCGATACTCTCCCCCAGGCCCGTGCCGGTGAAAAGGCCGATGAGCGGGGCCCGATCCAGCCGGGCGCGCAGGAAGTCAGCAGTCTCGGTTACCTCGTGTCGGTCATACGTCATGATAAATTGCTGCGAGCGAATTCGATCGTTAAACGAATTGGTAAGGAGTAACAAGTCATATGCTTGAATTTATTTTAACTTAGAAAACCTATTTTTTAAGCCAAGTCAGAGGTAAATGGCTTGACCGCTAACAGTCCCACCTTTGCAGGATTGGAATGTTGGAATGTTGGGTTTGACGGATGAGGGTCTTTTCGAGATCAGCGTCTTAAATAAGAAAAGACATTTTTCTGCTCTTTCGCCCCATTAATCCATCATTCCACTATCCCATTCACGACGTCGTCAATCCAGATTCGGATGGTCGGCGGAATCCGCGCAGCCGTGCGTTTTATAGTTCAGCCGGAGGATGTCGTCAACCCCGTAAATTCTGTAAAAACGGCCCGATGATGTCGTTGACATTCGGTTGCGTTTGTGGTGTATAGGCAAATTGTGCGCCGGCAGGTCATGTGCACCGACGCACTCGAATCGCAGCGCGCAGGGAGATCTGAACATGATACCGGACACACCGCCTGAACACCCCGACATCACCCCGGAAATGTGGACCAACATCAACGCCGTCATCACGGCCAATCACCGCAGGCCCGGCGCGGTGATCACCGTACTGCGGGAGTGCCAGAACGTCGTCGGCTACCTGCCGGTCGAGTTGATCGATTACATCAGCGACGGGCTCGACATTTCGAGCAGCGAGGTCTTCGGCGTGGCGTCCTTTTATGCCCTGTTTTCGATGAAGCCCAAAGGGCGGCACCTGATCCGGGTCTGCACGGGCACGGCCTGCTACGTCAAAGGCATAAAGGAAGTCCTGGCTCGGATTACCAACACGTACAAAATAAAGGAAGGCGACACCACCGAAGACCGGCGCTTCTCCCTGGAAGCGGTCCGGTGCCTCGGGGCTTGCGGCTTGGCGCCCGTCATGGTCGTCGATCGCGACACCCATGGCGCGATATCCTCGGACGCCGTGCTCGACGTCCTTCACAAATACGAGTAGCAGATGGTGACAGCCCGATGAAAATCTACGAGGTCAAGGACATCCTCAAGGCAACGCTGTTGACCGGTGAGGACCAGTTGGAGCGGACCGTTATCGGTGCCGGAGGAGCGGATATCATGGAGGCTTTTTTAGCTGCCGCCGCCAAGGACGCCGTCATCCTGACCGGACTCACCGGCGACGACGTGATCCGTACCGCCAAGGTTGCCGATGTGGGGGCGGTGGTCTTCGTCCGGGGCAAAAAGCCGCAGGACAGTGCGATCGAACTGGCACGATCCTTTAACCTGGTCACCATGAGCACCGGCTTTTCCCTGTTCGTGGCCAGCGGAAAACTCTACATGAGCGGATTGAGGGGACTGGACGGGTCCTGGTAACGTGATCAAAATATTGAGTTCGCGAACCTGCAAGGAGATGCTGAATGGCGAAGTTGTCGGTCAACGACCTGGAGAAGATCAAATCGGATTCGGCCCCGGCGATCGCATTTCAGGACAGGACTTACTGCCTGATCTGCGGAGGGACGGGTTGTCACGCCACCGGCAGCATTGCCGTCAAAACCGCCCTGGAGCAGGAAATTG
>JAQAZR010000128.1:0-8145 GCA_032127235.1 Deltaproteobacteria bacterium | reverse complement strand
TATGCCGCCCACACCAATTTTGATAGTGTAACCGGAGGATTGAACGACATCTTCGCCGGCCGGATCGGTTTGACCAACCTCGCACCGCTCGTGGCAGCGAACTCGGACGGTTTGCACAAACTGGTGGTGTTCGTTCCGGCGGAACACGAGCAGCGGCTGCTTGCAACGCTGTTCGAAAGTCCCGCCGGCGAAATTGGTGCCTACAGCTGCTGTTCTTTTAGAAGCCCGGGCAGAGGCACCTTCAAACCAGGTCAAAACGCCGATCCGTTTTCAGGCGATCGCGGCCGTGTTAACGATGTGGCCGAGGTCAAAATCGAAACCGTGGTCAAGCAGCACGATCTTTTGCGGGTCATCACTCACCTCCGATCGCATCACCCCTATGAGACCATGGCCTATGACGTTTATCCGCTCACGCAGCCCGAGACGAAATTTGGGATCGGTCGGATAGGCGATCTGGCCGAATCCTCAGATCTCAGATCCCTGGCCCATAAGGTCAAAAGGTCTTTCGGTGTGGAAACCCTCAGGGTCGTCGGCGATCCAGGCCTGTCGGTAAAGCGGGTGGCGGTTTGTACCGGCAGCGGGGCGAGCCTCGTGCGAGCTTTTCTGAAATCCACGGCCGACGTTTTCATCAGCGGCGACCTGCGATATCATAATGCCCGCGATACCGAGGCTGCCCGGCGTGGTTTAATTGATGTCGGTCATTTTGCATCAGAGCACATTATTATCGCCGCCTTGACCGAGCGCCTGCAAGAATCCGCCGTAGCTGCCGGATTCGATGCCACCATCAGCGCCTGCGGGCTGGAAAAAGAGCCGTTTTTTAATCTTTAACCCCTAAGATTTAGCCGCTTTCGGACGTGCGCATGGACGAGGAACTCAAGAAAAAATTCGACAACTTGGTAAAACTTCAGGAAGTTGAAATCGAAAAGGCGTCTGTTCAGGCGCGGCTCGCCGGTTTCCCCCGGCTATTGACCGTTCTGGATGCCAGGCTCACGGCGTCCGAAGGGGCGGTGACTTTAGAAGCCGGCCGTTTGTCCGATATCCAACAGGCCTATCGTGTCCAGGAAGCCGATGCCAAGGTGATTCAAGCCCGGATCGTTAAAAGCGAAGAAAAGCTGCGGTCGGTCAAGACCAACAAAGAATATCAGTCGTCGCTGAAAGAGATCGACGATTTAAAGAGATCATTGTCGGCTGTCGAGGACCGGATGATAGCGTATCTGGATGAAATGGACCAGTTGGCGGTGGCGGTTGCGACCAAAAAGGATGAGGTTAAGCTCCTCTCCCGGGAAATCGAAGAAGAAAAAGAACAAATCCGCCAGAGCGCTTTGTCTGCTCAAAAGCAGCTCGACCGTCTGAACGACGCCCGTGCCAAGATCATTGCCGTTATCGAACCGGATTTGTTGAAAATCTACGAAACCGTCAAGCAAAACAGCGGCGGCGTGGCGATCGCGGTTGTCAAAAACGCCGTCTGTCAGGGTTGCCACGTCAATTTGCCTCCCCAGATGTTCCACGACCTGCTGCATTTCAACAAGTTACTGGTCTGCCCCCACTGTGAACGGTTGATATATCCCGCGACCGAATAGCCCGCACTCATCCATAACGGACCTGTTGAAGGTGCTACTACGGCCGGCTTAGTGCTTCGATTCGCAAATACGGTCGCGTATTTTCGTTCCAATGCTTGCATTTGGTTGGAAATCAGTTAATATCTGCAGGAGATCGTTAAGAAACAGGGCGGTCGGAGTCGTTCAGACGATCGCCGGATGACCTTTTCGTCCGGAGGAAAGTCCGAACACCACAGGGCAGGGTGCTCCATAACCTGGAGTCGCGGCAACGCGAAGGAAAGTGCAACAGAAAGTAAACCGCCCCGCGCTGAGTGAACCCTTGGTGCGGGGTAAGGGTGAAACGGTGCGGTAAGAGCGCACCAGTTCCTCGGGTGACCGGGGAAGCTCGGTAAACCCCACCCGGTGCAAGACCAAATAGGGGAGCGTTCGAGGGCGGCCCGCTCAAGCTCCCGGGTAGGTCGCAAGAGGTGTCGGGCAATCGGCACCCACAGATGAATGATCGTCGCCCTCTGCCGGGCAACCGACCGGGGGAACAGAATTCGGCTTACGAACGGCTCCGGCCGCCCCTGCTCGTATCATATAATTCGGCCTGCGGTGAATTTTCGTAAATATTTGAGTGGACGGGATGCATCGGCGTTTAAACTGTAACGTTATTTTTGAGCGAGCCTTAAGCCAGGATGCATGGAAATGGATGCTGCTTATACATGTGATATAACATTCGCCGAGAGGGTAAAAATATTTACCCAGGAGTATTTGAAATACTGCAAATTCCTGACCGACGAACGCTCCACCCCCGGCGTGGTCAGTAAAAAGCTCTATGCCGTGCTTATTTCCAACTCTCAGCTGCTGGAAGATTTTCTCGATTTTCACGGGGCCAAGAACAATTCCGACTGGTATTTTTTTCGAGAACTGAGTGCGGCCGTCAGGCATCTGAGCCTTGCCTGCTATTCCCAAAAGCACATCCTGAATCGCCTTATTTTTTACGATCTGGTCGATATGGAGAATTTCAAGCGGGAAGGGGAAGCAACCTTCGCGTTTTTGACCAACACGTTGAAAAATCTGGCACCGGTCATCATCCAAGAAGCCCGCCGCCTGAACATTCCCGAACCCGCCGAGACCGTCGACCTTTCGGTTTTTCCCGAGGTCGTGACGGCCGACAGGCTGCCGTACAACATCGATGACGAAAACAGAGACCAGCAGAAACAGCACATCGTCAATATTGCCAGTGAATTTATCCGTATTGCCAAGACCCTCGACCAGTTTCGGTTTTACGAACCCTACAGCATCGAAGAAATTCGGGCCATCGTCCCTGACAAGATCAATGAGGTCGAGGTCAGACGCTTCGAGATGCTGGTTCACAACCTTCAGTCTTCCTTCGACACCTATGTGATCCACGGGGGCTACCGATTCGGCAAGAGAAATCTCAAACAACTGCGCGGCAACTTTTCTGCCGTCTTTCACCTGCTTCAGGTCATGGGGCGGTTGCTTCATTTTTACGAGCGGCATCTCTACGATGCCGGTTACAAAAATATCTACAAACAGGTGCAGGAGCGCCTGGCCCTGCTGGTCGATGCCGAAGCGCTGCTGGACCGCACCATCAACTTCGGTCTCTACTATACCTGTCACTTTCTCAACATCGGCACCAAATTGGCCGGTGACATCCTCAACGAGAACATCGAAAGAGGGTCGATTGTTGTGGGCGTACCGGTAAAACTCGGTTTCCATAGTCGGCCGAGTCTCCTGGTGGCCAAAATCGTGCAGCATTACGGCGGGCAGGTCGAAATGGTTGTAGGGGAGGACCGGTTCGATGCCAGCAGTGTTCTCGACATACAGTGGGCCGGTGGAAAAATACAAAAGGAGAACCTCGAGAGAGTCATTTTCGAGGGCGATGAGCGTGCCCTGCAGGATATCGAGATTCTATCCGGCGTCAACTACGGGGAAGATACGATGGGCAAGGGCGTGCCGCTGCCGAAGGAACTTAAATATTTAAAGTAAAACATTATGGTTTCTGCTGTTATCGTTGCAGCCGGTCGCGGCGTGAGGATGCAAAGCGACACCCGCAAGCAGTACCTAAAGGTTGCCGGTCGACCGGTGTTGGTGCATACACTGCTAAAATTCGATGTCTGCCCTCTGATCGACCAGATCTGTCTGGTCGTGCCGGACGACGACCTCGACTTCTGCCGCCGCCGACTGCTTTCAGGCGGACCAATAAAAAAACCGGTAAAATTCGTTGCCGGCGGTCGGCACCGCCAGCAGTCGGTCTATAACGGGCTTAAATCCCTCGACCATAAAAACGGACTGGTGGCCATTCACGACGGGGTGCGCCCCCTGATCGACCCACTTCTGATCACGGCCTGCATCCGGGCAGCCGAAACCAGCGGTGCCTGTGCACCCGGCATACCGGCCTATGACACCATCAAGCGGGTGAGCGGTGAAGGCACAATTGCGGGAACCGTGGAAAGAAAGGGTCTTTGGCTTATTCAAACCCCGCAGGTATTTCGATACGCGATCATCATCGAGGCCCATGACCGGGCTCTGCGCGATGACTATGTCGGGACCGACGACGCCACCCTGGTCGAACGCCTTGGGTTCCCGGTCACCATCATCAGCGGCAGTAAATCGAACATCAAGGTGACCACCGCCGAAGACCTGGTGATGGCCGCGGCGCTGCTAAATGCCGCCGGCGAGTGAAAGCGGTATTATCTTTTTACCGCATCGACATATGATCTAACGCTTTGGTCATTCATCTGGGCGGATCAGCCTCTAATAAACCCGCGGTTCAAAACACCGGCCTTGATGGCGAAACGATCCGCGGCCTTTTCCCCAGGCTTAAAATTTCAAGTCGAGCCACCGACATTAGACATCGGCCGGACCGCCGGATCCGTTCAATTCGTCGGGCCCGATTCCACTCGGTCCGAGGGTTTGTTGACACCGGACGGTGCGATACTTAATTTACAGCCGTTAAGTTCATAAAATTGTTGTGATTTCAGGCACAAAACAAGCCACACGATCACCAGCACGAGGAGGATTCGATTTGGAACACACAGCCACGATGGACAGTCAGGCCGCGGCAGTCAACCAGGACCAATTCATGCGCCAGCTGAAACAGACCTTTGAAAAACTGCCGCACGACATACCGATCTATATGTTTGTCGAACGGGGTCGAGACGATATATTTGCTCAGACCAATCGCCAGATCGTTCGCACTTTCAGAGAACTGACATCCAAGATCACCTTTCGCGAACATCAATTGGATCACGAGTTGGCGCGAAAGTGGGACGTCGACCGGTCGCCGACCCTTCTGATCGCTCCGGAACGCGTAAACATCCGCTGGATAGGCGCCCCGTTGGGAGAAGAAGGTCGTACCTTTCTCGAAACCCTCATTTTCGTCGGGTTGGGGAAAAGCAATTTGAATGATCAGACCTTAAAGGTGCTGAAGAAGATCGATACGCCCCGACGGGTGAAGGTTTTCGTCAGCGCCACCTGCCCCTACTGTCCGCAGCAGGCCGTCAATGCCGTTCGCGCCGCCATCGAGAGACCGGATATGGTTTCGGTCGAGATCGTCGACATCCAGTGCGCACCGGACCTGGCCGATCAGTACGCCGCGCACAGCGTGCCCCAGACCTTTGCCAACGACATCCTCATCGGGCAGGGGGCTCAAAGCGAGGAGGTGTTTGCTCTCTCACTTCAAAAAATGGAGCCCCAAACCATTTTTATTCCGGAAAGCGACGCCGAACTGGTCAAAAACGACGTGGTGATCGTCGGGGGCGGTCCGGCCGGTCTGGCTGCCGGTATCTATACCGAACGCAGTGGACTTCGGACCGCGCTCCTTGAACGCGATGCTCTCGGCGGTCAGGTGGCCACCACGCCGATTGTCGAAAACTATCCCGGCTTCGCGCAGGTCGGCGGCAAAACGCTGGTGGACATCATGGTCAGCCACGCCTTGCAGTACGTTCAGATTTACCCCGGAGAAGCCGTGCTGGATATCCAACCGGGAGATCCCATCATCGTCCAGACCAGCCGCCGCAAGTTCGAAACGCGGTCGGTCCTGCTGGCCACCGGCGCCAAGCACCGCCACTTGGGTGTTCCCGGAGAAGATCGCCTGGCGGGAAGGGGTGTCAGCTACTGCAGCACCTGTGACGGGCCGCTTTTCCGGGAAAAGAAGGTGATCATGGTCGGCGGCGGAAACAGCGCCGTCACAGAAGCCCTGCATCTGTTTCACCTCGGTATCAATGTGACCCTTGTCCACCGGCGCGACAAACTCCGGGCCCAGGACTTTCTGGCCAAGCAACTCTTCGACAACAATATTCCGGTGCTGTGGAAAGCCGAAGTCAAGGAAATCCGCGGCAAAGAAAGGGTTGAAGATGTGGTGCTGGTTGACAACCGGTCCGGAAAGGAGAGTGTCTTCAAAACCAACGGCGTTTTTATCGCCATCGGCTACGAACCATCGGTCGAACTGGCCAGGAAAATCGGGGTGGAGCTGAATGAAGACGGTTTCATCAAGCACGACGAAAGACACCGGACCAACATACCCGGCATTTACTCGGCCGGAGACGTGGAAGGGGGCTACAAGCAGATCGTGACGGCCTCCGGTCAAGGGTCGGCGGCCGCCATCTCCATATTCGAAGATCTGATCAACCCGTACTGGAAGACGCAGGTCAACCTGGATGCCGAGGTTTACCGCAGCAAAAACTGATCGGCATCCTTCCAGGCCGGAAAACTTTGGCGGTAGTCATCGAGCTGGTCCCGCTCGAGAGGCAGGGTGAAGACGCAAGGGGCA
Organism: Deltaproteobacteria bacterium; assembly: GCA_032127235.1. Classification (GTDB taxonomy): domain Bacteria; phylum Desulfobacterota; class Desulfobacteria; order Desulfobacterales; family SG8-13; genus JARFQH01. Next base: position 1,806 of record JAQAZR010000128.1, on the reverse strand, counting down.
TGAGCACTGCGAAACAAAATGGTGCCGATCGGATCGATGACTGAGGAATCGCCGCTGTGGTAAAGGCCGTTGCCGTCGGTGCCGATACGGTTGACGCCGATGACATAGGACTGGTTCTCTATAGCCCGCACCTGCAGAAGGACTTTCCAGTGCTCGGCTCTTCGCTGCGGCCAGTTGGCGACAAAAAGCGCCAGATCGTAAGTGCGGTTCGTGTTGCGGGTCCAGACCGGAAACCGCAGGTCATAACAGACGAAGGGCCGGATCCTCCAGCCTTTCAACTCCACCAGAAGCGATGCACCGCCGGCCGCGTAGACCCGATCTTCACCCGCGTATCGAAAAAGGTGCCTCTTGTCATAAGTGGCCAGCTCGCCGTCTGGGCTCGCCCAGCACAGGCGGTTGTAAAACCGTCCGTCATCGACGATGATGATGCTGCCGACCACGGCCGCGGCGGTGCGCCGGGCGGTTTCACGCAACCAGCCGACGGTTCGGCCGTTCATATTTTCCGCCAGCGCGGCGGCGTTCATGCTGAAGCCGGTCGTAAACATCTCCGGCAGCACGATCAGATCGGTGGCGACCTGCAGGCTGTCGATCAGACGATCGAAGCGGCGCAGGTTGGCCGCGACGTCCTCCCAATCCAGTTCGGTTTGAATCAGCGTCACCGTCAAATCCGGCATAAAATCTCCGCAGCGTTTTTGAGGGTTTCATCCTTTTTGGCAAAGCAGAAGCGCAACACCTGGTGATCGTCTCTGCCGTGATAGAATACCGACGGCGGTATGGCGGCCACGCCGTATTCCATTGTCAACCGTCGGGCGAACGCGATATCGGATTCGTTCGAGACGGCTGAATAATCGAGCATCTGAAAGTAGGTCCCGTGGCAAATGAGCGGTCGGAACCGGGAGCCCTTCAAAAAGGATAGGAAGGTGTCCCTTTTTTCCTGGTAGAAATCCGGCAGATCACAGTAGATATTCTTTTGCTGCATGAAATCGGCGTATGCCATCTGGATTGGCGTGGTCGATGAGAATGTCAAAAACTGGTGAATCCGGCGAAACTCCTGCGTCAACGCGGCCGGCGCGATGCAGTAGCCGATCTTCCAGCCGGTGGCGTGGTAGGTTTTGCCGAACGAGCTGATGGCGAAACAGCGCTCGGCCAGCTCCGGTTCTCGCAACAGGCTCTGGTGGCGCCTGCCGTCGAAGACGATGTGTTCGTAAACCTCGTCGCTGACGATCAGAAGATCGCTGCCCCGCACGATTTCCTTCAACGCGGCTATATCCTCGGTGGTCAGAATCGTGCCGGTCGGGTTGTGGGGCGAATTTAGGATCAATAAACGGGCCTCTTTCGCGGCATCGGCGACCGCGTTCCAGTCGATGCGGTAACCGGGAAACGACAACTTATGGTAGATCGGCCGCCCGCCGCTCAGTTCGATGACCGGCACGTAGGAGTCATATGCCGGTTCGAAAACGATCACCGCATCGCCCGGATGCACGACAGCCGTTATCGCCGCAAAAAGCGCTTCCGTGGCGCCTGAGGTCACGGTGATGTCGGTCTCGGGGTCGACCCGGGCTCCGTAGAGATCGAAGACCTTCTCGGCAATTCTCTCCCTCAAGAGCGCCACTCCCTGCATGGGGGCGTACTGATTGTGGCCGGCGCGCATGTGTTTTTCCACCAGTTCCATCAGTCCGGAAGGCACGTCGAAATCGGGAAACCCCTGGGATAGGTTGCAGGCGCCGTGTTCATTGGCCAGTTGGGTCATGGCGGTAAAAATCGTCACGCCGACCTCGGGCAGCTTGGAGCGTAAGGGCATGGGGG
>JAQAZR010000127.1:0-7087 GCA_032127235.1 Deltaproteobacteria bacterium | reverse complement strand
GGGACCGTCGTCGCGGATGGAGCCTGCCAGCACGTACGGGATCTTTTTCCGGATCACGGCGCGCATGACCCCGTCTTTGATGGCGCCTTCGGCAATGGCGGTTTCGATCGAACCGATGCCGCGGATTTTGTTGAGCGCGTCCAGATGCCGGTAATGCCCCAATGCCACCGTCCGTTTCGCGTAGAGTTCCTGTCCCAGAGCCGTTCCGAACAGGGCCCCTTCCAGATCGTGGGTGGCCAAGGCGTTGCCGGCCATTAGCCCGTGCACGAATCCGTTATCGATCAGCTGGCAGAATGCCTGGCGCGAATCGTGATCGAAGACGACAGCTGGCCCCAGAACCCACAGGATGAACCCGTGCTCGCTCTCGTGTCCCAGAAGGTCGTAAAGTTCGTCGTAATCGATTGAAAAAGAGGTCTCGCGGGTCAAGTGCGAGCGAAAGGCGAATTTCTCCTTGACGTGTGGTGGAAACTCGAAGGCTTCGGTGTGGACGTAAATACCGTCTTCCCCGTTTTCCCGTCGGCCGCAGGCGACCTGGTCCCCGGGCTTGAGGTTCCTGAATTCGGTCACCCGCAGCTGGCCGTCTTTGGTGTGAACCACAACGCAGTCCATGCGCGACTCTTCAAGGAGTCGCCATTCTGCAACGTGCAGGTGGAAGTATTCCGGATAGACCGAGGTGGCATGATAATCATCTGGCGCCACGCCGGGTGTCATCACCGGCTTGAAAGCCACGGTGGGTGAACTCTTGAAAGGCTCCAAATCCGGCGACTTGTAGGAAGGAAGAACAAATGCCATAACATACCTCCGTGGTTTCGGCTGTTGTTAAAAATGGGGGCCGACAAGGTGCCTCTGGTAGCGGCATCATTTTTTCGTTCTTAGACCGTTCGTTCCGGATGATCAAGTACACGATTTCGCGGGACCCTCTCTCTGCCACACGGGGTCTCGCAAACCGGACGGCCGTTTTGGCGCTTTCGCGTCAATCGATGCCGAGTCGCCTCGTTTTCGAGGTGGAATGACGGCAGCGTCCCCTCCAAAAAAAGGAATGGACCATGATACCCATCGAGCAGTTCCGGCAGGCAGCGGCCCTGATCGAAGACAAAATTCTCAAGACTCCCCTGGTCAATTCGCCGGCCCTCAGCCGCATGTTCGGCGGGGAGATTTACCTCAAACTCGAAAACCTGCAGAAGACCGGATCCTTCAAAATTCGCGGCGCCACGTTCAAACTGCTTAAATGCATGGATGGCATCGGTCCCGGCGGCGTCGTAGCGGCTTCCGCCGGCAACCACGCTCAGGGTGTGGCCCTGGCGGCCAGGCAGCTCGGCATACCGGCAACGATCGTCATGCCGGAGTGGGTGTCTATCTCGAAGGAAGAGGCCACCCGCATGTATGGCGGCCAAGTGGTCATCTCCGGCCAGAGTATCGGGGAGTGTCTGGATGAAGCGCAGCGTCTCTCCCGCAAGGGCCGTCTTTTTATCCACCCCTTTGATGACGCGGACGTCATCACCGGACAGGGAACCGTGGGTCTCGAAATTTTCGACGATATGCCGGATACGGACGTCGTCGTGGTGCCGGTGGGCGGCGGCGGTCTGATATCCGGCATTGCCGCGGTGGCCGAGGCGATGGCCCCCGACACACAAGTCATCGGGGTTCAGACGGCGGTCTGTCCTTCGGCTTATGATGCCGTCATGAAAGGCCGCATCACCCAGGTCGACGGCAAATCGTCCATTGCCGACGGCATCAGCGTCAGAAAAGTGGGGCAACTGACGTTCGACATCATTCAGAAATGCGTCGACGAACTGGTACTGGTCGAAGAGGAACAGATCGCCGCCGCCATACTGATGCTGCTGGAACGGGAAAAGATTCTGGCCGAAGGTGCCGGAGCGGCACCCCTGGCGGCGGTAATGAACGGTGCCGTGGGGGTTCCCCATGGAGGAAAGACCGTGCTGGTAATCAGCGGCGGCAATGTCGACAGCCCGCTCTTGGGCCGGATCATCAGCCAGGGCCTCATCAAGAGCGGTCGGGTGATGCGCATCCGGGTGCGGATGGCGGATGTTCCGGGCGCTTTGGCCCGGCTCCTGGTGCTGGTCGCAGATCTGAAGGCCAACGTGCTGCACATCTACCACGACCGCAATGTCAGGGGCATTCCCCTTTACGTGACCCATGTCGAACTGGAACTCGAAACCCGGGGACCGACTCACCTCAAGGAGATCGAAACCGCCCTGCTGGCCGCGGGCTACCAGCTCGAGTGATGCACTGATCCGATGGTGACACTACACGTCACTCAGCCGCAAAACGGCATCGATTTCTGTCACGATCGAACGACTGAGCAGTTCACTGCCGTCGGGGTCGACCCCGTCGACCAGCCGCCTGAAAGTCCGGTCGAGCAGATTCCGGCCGCTGGCAAACCGCACGATGACTTGAAATAGTACGAAGGAGAGCAGCCACACCATCAGGACGCTGACCGCCGCGTGTAAAAAATATCCGGATGAAAGGGTCGACTGCAAAAGAAAATTTTTGACGCTCTGAAAGGCAAAGAGTCCCATGACCGCCAGGGTCGGCAGGTTGAAGAGCAGCTGCAGAAAAAAGCCCGACACGGAAGCGGCCCTTTGCTCCATCACCGCCTCCATTTTGGATTTCCATGCAGCCGACAGGTGCTGCTGCAGCACCTTTTCGTCCGGCAGAACGGCGGCGGCGTCCCGCACCCCGCCGTTGAATCCCAGGGCAATCAATTTATCGGCGATATCCGGCCAGGTCTGCTGGAGCGTGAAACGGTACTTGAGCATCACCGGCCCCATTTCTCCGCCGGTGGCGGCTTCTTCGACTGCGCTGCGGGTTTTGCGGTAGCGCACAAGGGACGAGACGAGCCCCCAGAGTTGAAGCACCGGGTTGCCGAAGCGCAGAGTGGCCACGACCCCGGCGCCGGCCATAAGAAACCGGGCCCAGAGAGCCACCAGCCACCCGACCGGGCCCCACCATCGCCCGGCGAGATTCTGGTAGAACATGGCCTGAATACCGGTCAGCATCTGAGCGCCGGTCTCTTTGAGGGCGGCCGTGGCGGCCGTCGTCGCCTTTTGCTCCAGAGCAAGGATGTCCTTGCGCACATCGATCAACCGGTCCTTCACCGCCGCAACATTGGAGCGGACCGACCGCCGGACCAACTCCACCAAGTGATCGGCGCGCTCCACGCGGGTATCGACGAAGCGGCCGCCCCGGCTCAGGGTTCCATAGATTAGATCCATCAGCTGCGGGTATTGGTCGAAGTCATGAAACGGTTTTTCATCCTCAGGCCAATGCGGGTCATTGAGGTGGCTGCGGGCGCTGATGCAGAAAATGCGGTCAACCTCTCTTTGCCAGGAAGCTTCGAGGTGATTCCGTAGATCCGGCAAAATGGCGGCCTTCAACTCATCTTCCGGGAGGCGATCGCAGCGGTTCAGCACCACGTAAAGCGCGCTGCCGGGGAAGAAGTCGACAAAACGCTCCAGGAAAACGATCGTGTCGCGGCGTTTCGGATTCTCGGCGTTGAGCACGCATACCAGCACATCGGTCAACGCAAGGGTTTTCTCAAGGACCGGGTGGAACTTTTCGCTTTCCGTGCTGTCCATGTCGGGGGTGTCCACCAGAATGATGTGCTCCAGCCCGGCGGCACTCGGACGCTGGGCCACGGATACCGTATCGGGCGCAAGGCCTGAGAACAGGAGGTCGGCATCTGATCGGGTCCGACAAAAAACAACCACTTCTTTGGTTGTCGGCCGGTCGTCACCGGCTCGCGAGAGTCTGTCGTCACCGGAAAGCGCGTTCAACAGGGTCGATTTGCCGGCCCCACTGGGTCCGATCAGGGTGACGACCAGCTTACGGTCCAATCTCTCCGTCATTTTGTCGAGCAGGTTAATCGCCGCCCGGCATTCCGCTTGCACCGCATGGCCCGTATTCCAATGGGGTGCAGCACCGGCCATGTCCCGGTAAGCTTTGATGGTTTCCCGGGCGGTCGAAAGGCGCCCGCGAGCCCTGAGCAGGTATTCATCGAAAGTGGTCACCGGGTTCGCACTCGGCATCTTTTTTCCCCTCTGCATGTTTTAATCAAAGGCCTTCAACTCGCCTTCGATCCTTTTCAGCAGCGCTTCGGCTGTCATGACGGTTTCACCGACCTCCCCGGTTAGCGCACCGGAAAGCGTCTCTTCGAAAAGCTGCCGAACGATAAAGGCCCGGTTTTCAACCCATTTTTTAACCACCGGTTCGAGCATATCGGACAGACGCTGCCTTCCGGTTTCATCCAGTCCGGCCGAGGCCGGTATCGACACCAGGGCCCACAAGTCGTGCATGCCGAACATCCCGTGAAGTTTGGCGTAAATACCGCTGCCGCCCACGGGATCACCGGTGGTCAGTATGTAGGCAACCCCAAGGGTTGCCGGCAGAACATTCAAGGATGCGAAAAATGATTCCCGCGTTTTCTGGCGAAAATTCATCCGCTGCCGGAAGTTGTTGACCAGATCGGTCAACTCCTGGTTGAGAGTTGCATCTTCCGCGATGTTCAAAATCTCGGGAGCGGTGGCGAGGATTCGTGCGGCCGTTGCCGACCAGGGACGGCCTTCGACCTCTTTGCGGGTATCGCGGGTGCAGGCCGGCGCCGCCACGTGGAAGACAACGGTCCCGGTGGGGGTTGAAATGTGCCGGGACGGCAACTCCTTCGGGTCGCGTCCGCGTTGTTGCCTGATCTGCTCGACCAGCGCGCTCAGGCGCCGACCTTCCGGGTCCTTGGCGATGGTTTCGGCAATGACCTCCTCAGCCAGGATTTTGTCCCGCAGTTCGGAAGCCCCGGCCAGCAGATTCGATTCGATCAGCTCAAGGGTGTCGACTGCGCCGGCCTTCCGTTCGCTCGATTCATTATCCCCGCCCTTTGCCATACGCACCATGGAAAAAATCATGCGGGCCGGTTTGCCGATCACACTGCCAACGCCTCGAAAAAACTTCAGGTGCGACGGGCTGGTGTCAAGCCAGATATCGTTCATGCGCAGCATGATTTTCTTCAGAGGAAAGGAAATCAGCGACTGCTGAACGGCGTGCGCCAGAGCCAGTTGCAGAGCGCCGCCGTAAAGGTCGACTTCGTCTCGAACGGTTTTTGCAGCCGCGACAACCTGCCGAACGTGTTTCACGAGGGCCTTCAGCAAGGTTTGAATCTGCTGCTCTCTTATTTCCCGGGGATCAAGCCGTTCCAACAGGTCCATAATGGCCGGGGCCCGGGGCCGGATCGGCCGCAGGTTCATGAACTCATTGCCGGCCGCCACGGCATCGCTGGTGTCGGTGCGGTAGGTGCCGATGAGATAATCGTCCCGGGCAGCGCCGTAAAGGTTGGCGGCCGTGGTCGACAGGTGGTCCGTCACCTGGCTGTCCGTGAAGGTTCGCGAGCAGCTGTAGACCAGGATGCAGCGGCGCATGCCCGTCTCGGTCAGGACCTGGCGCATGAAGCGGGTGTTCTCGAGGTTGTTGTAAGTGGTGTTGGTGACAATGTAGATCAGAACGTTGCAGGCCTCCAGCACTTCCCGGGCGACGTCGCGGTTGGTGTACCGATCCTCCGTGCCGGTGTCGAAATCAGGGGTATCCATCAGTATCTGACCCCGGGGGACGTCGGGGTGGGCAGTATACAACGGTGGACCGGGCGCCAGCAAGTCGGCGGGATCATCCAGAGGTTGGGGGACTTTGCCGAACGGATCGAACAGCGCGGAAATAAAGTCCTTGCGGGCAAGCACATCCGGATGGCCGGCAATCAGCACGCGGCGCGTGCTCCCGGCGTTACCGCGCACCAGCGAAAGCCGTGTCTTCAACAGGGAGTTGAACAGGGTCGATTTGCCCGAATTGGCCCCACCGCAGATGGCCATCATCAGCGGCAGGCGCGGGTCGACCAGCGGCAGGAGACGGGCATCGAGATTTTTCCACGCCGCACCGGAAACCGCGTCTTCGATCTCCAGCAGCTCCACCAGACGGGGCACAAGGTCGCGCAGGTTGGACAGCGGCTCTCGATACTGATCGAATGGTGTCATTGAACCGTTCTTATGCTTTATCTCAGAAATTCTGGTCATTTAGGCCGGGTCAGAACGAACTTTCTGGAATGTTGGAATGCTGGAATGATGGAATGTTGCGTAAAAAGAGAGGAAAAAGTCATCTATAATAGAAAGGATACCTTAAACCCCATTACTCCAGTAAGCCAGTATTCCAACATCCCAATTGCCATCACTTCATCTTTCCTTGATATTCAAGCACGCCCCTCTATTGTAGATTAAAGCGGGCTCCGCTCCAGGTCCGCTACAAAATCGTTAAAATTTAATCACTCGATGCCGTTAAACAACACCTTTTTCTTCCAACACTCTGATTTCTTCGGTGGAATAACCGAATTCCGACAGGATGGCGCGCGTGTTCCCCCCGAAGGCCGGCGGAGCGGCGCGGATGCCGCCGGGGGTGTCACTCAGCTTGATCGGCGTGCCAAGAAGCGTTGTTGTGCCCCCTTCCTCGCCCTCGATCTCCATCACCATATCTCTTTCGCGGAAGAGCGGCGCCTGCAGGACATCGTCCAGTGTCCTGACCGGCGCCCAGCAGGCGTCGATGTCCGCCAGTTCCTCTTCCCATTGCGCCAGGGTCTTTTTCCTGATGGCGCTGCGCATGAAGGCCAGGATTTCTTTCCGGCGCCCGTCGTCGTATTGAAGCGCCGCGTACTCCGGCACCCCGAAGTGGACGCAGAGCTTCTGCCAGAACCGGTTCTCGACCGCACCGATCGAAATATAGCGTCCGTCGCGGGTTTCATAAGTGTTGTAGCAGGCGTAGCGGTGCGAGAACCGCGAGTCGCCGCGGCAGGGAGACCGGCCGTCGACCTGTTGAAAGTGTAGCTGAAGGGAGAGAAGGCTCACCGCACCGTCGGTCATCGAGATGTCGATGTACTGGCCCCGACCGCTCTTTCCGCGCGCCAGGAGCGCCAGCAGAATGCCGACCACCGCATTCAGCCCGCCGCCGGCCATATCGGCGATCTGCACACCGGGAATCGCCGGTGGTCGCTCGGCCTCGCCGATCAGGTCGAGCACACCGGATTGGGCCAGATAGTTGA
>JAQAZR010000126.1:0-4113 GCA_032127235.1 Deltaproteobacteria bacterium | reverse complement strand
TGGGAGATCGATCAGGGTGTCGGGCGCACCCATTGCAAAGGGGTGATAAAGGATTTGGTTCGGAAGCATCGGCATGAACATGCGGTATCCATTGCCGAGGTCATAAAAAGAAAGGTCAGCGAATGTTGCCGGGGCTTGTCGGCCGAGGACGATATGACGCTGATAACCGTAAAGTTTGACGATGATTCAAAATGTTAAGTTATTTATGAGCGAGCCCTTAGGGCGAATTTTTCTAGCTCTTACGGACGAGGACCGCACACATTTCAACTATAGGGCGACTGCGCAAGAACTGGATCCATTTTTCAGGCCGGCATTAACTTCAGCTTGACATGCGCCGGGTGAAAATATAAGTATGATAATTCGTTAATTAGCGAAATATAGTATTGATACCATGAGACACCTTGTCAGAACCACCAAAGCACTGGCCGACGAAACCCGGATTCGAATTTTGGGGGCACTTCAGGAGCGAGAACTGTGTGTGTGTCAGCTGATCGAACTGCTCGGCCTTGCACCTTCGACAGTTTCCAAACATCTGTCCATACTCAGGAATGCGCGCCTGATCGACAGCCGAAAAGAGGGCCGGTGGATGTATTATCGTCTATCCGGAGAGGATGCGCCGGGACAGATCATCGCTGCGTTGGATTGGGTTTTTCGTTCCCTTGTCGACAGCCCGCAATATACGCAGGACAACCTGCGCCTTGAAGAGATCCTGAAAATCGATCCGGAAATTCTGTGCAGCAGACAACCCCGTCCTGCTGCCTGAATGCGAAAAACATTTGAAAGAGAGAAGCAGGGCCCTCGCGGAGCGTCTGCCGGACGCCATCCATGAAACCGACCAGTTTGTTCCACATAATTAAGGGGGACGTATGACCGACTCAACCATACGTAAGTTAAGTTTTCTGGACCGCTTTCTCACCTTGTGGATTTTTCTGGCCATGTTTGTGGGCGTTGGAGGCGGTTATCTGTTTCCGGAGATCAAGAATTTCATCAACCTCTTTTCCGTGGGCACCACCAACATCCCCATCGCCATTGGCCTGATTTTGATGATGTACCCGCCCCTGGCCAAGGTGAAATATGAAAAACTGGGCTTCGTGTTCCGCGACGTCAAGGTACTGGCCTTGTCCCTGGTGCAAAACTGGATCATCGGTCCGATCCTGATGTTCCTGTTGGCCATCGCTTTTTTGTCCGGGCACCAGGAGTACATGGTGGGGTTGATTCTCATCGGCCTGGCGCGCTGCATCGCAATGGTGATCGTCTGGAACGATCTGGCCAGCGGCGACCGCGAGTATTGCGCGGGCCTGGTGGCCTTCAACTCCATCTTCCAAGTGCTCCTTTTTTCGGTCTACGCCTACATCTTCATCACCTTGCTGCCCCGCTGGCTTGGACTGGAAGGCATGGTGGTGGATATCTCCATCGGCCAGATTGCCGAAAGCGTTTTCATCTATCTAGGCATTCCCTTTATCGCCGGCGTGCTTTCGCGGTTGATCGGGCTGAAAACCGTGGGGGTCGAGCGCTATGAAATGCAATTCATTCCCAAGATCAGCCCCATTACCCTGATTGCGCTGCTCTTCACCATCCTGGTGATGTTCTCCCTCAAAGGGGAATACATCGTTCAACTGCCCTTGGATGTGGTGCGCGTGGCCATCCCCTTGTGCATCTATTTCGTGATTATGTTTTTCGTTTCTTTCTGGCTTTCCATGAAGGCCAGGGCGACCTATGAGCAAGCCACCACATTATCCTTCACAGCCGCTTCCAACAACTTCGAGCTGGCCATTGCCGTGGCCGTGGCTGTCTTCGGCCTGGATTCGGGGCAGGCATTTGCCGCCGTGATCGGCCCGCTGGTGGAAGTGCCGGTCCTCATCTCCCTGGTGAACGTTGCCCTATGGTTCAAGCGCAAGTACTTCCCCTATGCGGTGGAAACTCCCACCGGCGTTTGCCATGTGATGTGCGAGCCTTGAGCAAAGCGAATTACCACCGTTTTTACGGACGGCGCATCCACTTTGAAGCTCGGTTTTTCAGGTGGTCGCCGGATACCGGTATTGTTGATACCGGTCTGACGGCTTGTGAAAATGCATACAGGAAGGAAACCGATAAGTGAAGGGAGATCAATGAAAAAATCGAACCGATTGTTTTATATTTTGACGATGCTTGCCGTCTGGGCGGTGGTACCGGCGTTTGCCGGTGATTCCCAGACAAGCGTCACTCTGCAGGTTCCCACGCCGGGTCTGGTTACCATGGTGGATCTTGGCGCGAACAAGTGCATCCCCTGCAAGATGATGGCGCCCATCATCGAGGAGCTGAAAAAAGAATATGCCGGACGCGCTTCCATTGTCTTCATCGATGTCTGGGAAGATCGGGAGCAGGTGGATCGCTTTGGCATCCGGGCCATTCCGACCCAAATTTTCTACGACAAGACGGGCAGGGAGGTCGAACGTCACGTGGGTTTTTTAGACAAAAAGAGTATTGTTGCGACCTTCGAGAAGCTCGGCGTGCCCAAAGGGGGCGGATATTGATCAAAGACTTACTTCCATCCATTTGCCTTCCTTGCCGCTGTTCAGATGTTTGGCGGACCTTACGTCTTATGGAAACCAGCATAACTCAGACTGGCAGAAGTGTGCATTCGGTGGTGACTATCCCTTTGTCTGGCGTCGTGCGATGATTGTCAAATCCATACTGGAGCCCTGTCGGCGAGATGAGGAAAAGAGTGGAAAGTTTCGAACCGGAAAATAAGATTCGTGAAGTGGTGTATGCCTGCACGGACTGCGACGTGTGCCGCCACCTGATGGACACCGACTGCCTGTTTTTCCCCGAACTATACCGATTGTGGGACCATGAACAGGCATCCGGCGAAGCGATCTCGACCGACGCGCTGCGACGGTTGGTGGATCTTTGCAATTTCTGTGCGCTTTGTCCGTGCCCGAACATCCGGGCCGACATCATCGAGGCCAAAACGCAGTTCATCGACCGCGACGGATTGAAATTCGGCGTGCGCACCATCGAAGATGTGGAACGCATCGGGAAAATCTGTGGCACGTTCCCGCGGCTTTTCAATGCGTTGTTGCGCAACAGACCCACCGGCAACCTGCTTAAAAGAGCAACCGGTATACATGCGGAACGTAAATTCCCGAAATTCCCTCCCACGAATTTTAGCCGCTGGGCTCAAAAACACCGTTTGAATATCAAGAGCAACCTGGCAAAGAAGCGTAAGGTCGCCTACTTTTCAGGCTGCACTGGACGATTCCTGTTCCCGGAAGTGTCACGGGCAGCGGTATCGGTGCTTCAGGCAGTCGGCGTCGATGTCTACGTACCGGAGCAGAAGTGCTGCGGCATGACGAGTTTGCTGGAGGGTGACCGGAAGCTGACGCTGGAATTTGTAGGCTTTAATCTCAAACAGTTGGTGGATGCCGTCAGGGACGGCTACGACATCGTTTGCTCCTGCCCCACCTGCGGGTTCATGCTAAAAACTGTTTTAAAAGAAGGCGCCTATTACTCGGCGGAATACCAGGCATCGGTGGGAAGTGGGGCAGCCCAGTTGAAAGTGCCGGCCGGCAGGGATCTGATCGACGGACATAAGGAAGGCGGCTTCGTCGTGCTTCAAAAATCGATTTACGGCGGCATCCTCAAAGACAAGGGTTATTTCTCTAATTTCAACGCCCGGGAACGTATCCTGGTGGCGGAGCACACCCTCGACATAGGCGAATACCTGAAGCGTTTGCAAAGTGCCGGGGAACTCGATCCTCCCACGAATACCGTCACCGGCCGCCTGCTCTATTTCCCGCCCTGCCACGGTAGAGAGCAGAAAATCGGTCGACCCTATATGGAGCTGCTGGGCCGGATACCCGGCATTCAGCTGGAATCCATTGATGGGCACTTTTACTGCTGCGGCATGGCCGGCATCATGGGGTTCAAACGGGAGTTTCACGAACCGTCGACTCAACTGGGCCGCCGCCTGATGGACAAGATCCGTGAGATCGATCCGGACCGGATTGTCACCGACTGCCTCAGCTGCCGGCTGCAGTTCAACCAGTTGCTGCCGCATCCAGTCTCGCATCCCATCGAGATCCTGCGAGAGGCATACCTCAAAAAATGATCAATCGCTGGTGATGAAATGGA
>JAQAZR010000125.1:0-6273 GCA_032127235.1 Deltaproteobacteria bacterium | reverse complement strand
TTGGATCCGCTGACCGTCCCCCCGCTGCCGGCGACCGTCGAATCCTCGCCGGACAATTCGATACTGCGAGTTTGGGCATCGTAGGCCGCGCGTTCCGCGGTTGCCGTCAGTTCGGTTGAGACAATGCGCACATGGCCCTCGGCGACAATTTCACGAATGTTGGCACGGCCGACGGCTTTCGGGGATGAGGGTCGGTCGCTGCGCCTGTAATGCACCTTGAGCCGGTCGGCCGTCAGGGTGTAATCCCCGCGGACGACCTTAACATTACCTATAAATTCAGCCGTTTCTGTTGTATCATCGCTGATAAGTTCGTCGGCTGTGATGGTGACCGGCGCAGATGGTTTTGCTGAAACAACATCCGACGCACTGTCATGCAGCTCCGCCTCTGCCGGGCAAATACAGCCGCTTATCCATATGAGCGACATGGCAGTGAGGATGCAGCAGGGCACACACTTACAAAGAAAGATCCTCACTGAAGGTGCCCTTTACGTTGCCCTTGAAAACGGCTCTTTTCTTGTCAAGCTCGAGGGTCATGCTGTCGGCGTTCAGTTGGTAACCGTCGCCGATTATTTCGACAGGGGACTGCGCGAAGAGAAATTGTGTTTCATGCCGGTAGTGAAGCTCATCAGCCAGGAGCCGTGAATCTTCGTTCTTTAATTCGACATGGCCGGTGACCATGACGTTGCGGGTTTCGGTTTCCAGCGTGCCGCTGTCGGCCGTCAGGTGGACGGGCGGTTGATTGTCGATAAAAAAGGTCATCGTCAGACGATCGAGTCGGATTTTTTTTTCGGCTTCGAGGTAGTGGGCCGTGGCCGCATCCAGCTGCCACTCCTTTTTTCCATCGCGGGTGGCTGTCTGGTGGATGTCATCGATCGCCATGTCCACACCCGGCTGAATGGCGGTGATGAACTCTTCCGGTTTGTCGAGGATCCGGCGGTAGTTGAAATAGGCGACCGACAGCAAACCGATCGTCGTCACGATGAAGAGCGCAAAAACAATTTTCAGCGTCCGGGGTTTTTTTTTCGACACGGTATGCAAAATCCGTTCACGAATGGTGAAAGACATTAAATTTTATGTAAAAATAGTATCGCGCGACCGGCCAAAAGTCAAGATACGAAAAACTTTGCCTTGATTATCAGGTTATTACTTGTTATTTAACTCAACTTTCTGGATTCATGACATGACGAAAAGAAGTGTCCTCCGGCTTGAACGTCAAATAAAACAGGGCAACCGAAAAGGCAAGGTCGAAATGAGCCGCTACAAGGTCAACAAGTCAATCCAGGACATCAACGCCAAGATAAAAGCCGGCAAAGTGGTGGTCGCCACGGCCGAGGAGATCATCGACATCGTCAAATCCGACGGTCCGGAGGAAGCGGCGCGGCAGGTGGATGTTGTGACCACCGGCACTTTCGCTCCGATGTGCTCTTCGGGAGCCTTCATCAATTTCGGCCACTCGGCACCCGGCATCAAGGCCTCCAAGGTCTGGCTGAACAACGTCCCGGCCTATGCCGGCCTGGCAGCCGTAGACTGTTTTGTCGGTGCCACCGAACCCTGTGAAGACGATCCGCTGAACAAGGTGCACCCCGGCGAGTTCAACTACGGCGGGGGACACGTTATCCAGGACCTGCTGGAGCGCAAAAAAGTTCACCTTAAAGCAACGGCTTACGGGACCGATTGTTACCCCAACCGGATGATCGAAAAAGACATCACGCTCAAGGGCTTGCCGCAAGCCACTTTGTGCAATCCGCGCAACGGTTACCAGAACTACAACTGCGCCGTCAACCTTTCGAATAAAACCGTTTACACGTACATGGGAACCCTCAAGCCGAAAGCCGGCAACGCCAATTACTGTTCGGCCGGACAGTTGAGCCCGCTGTTCAACGATCCTTATTATATGACCATCGGCATGGGAACCCGCGTGTTTCTCGGCGGCGGGGAAGGGTACGTGGCGTGGCACGGCACCCAACACAAGCCCTCGGCCAAGCGGACCCCAAAGGGGATTCCGCTATCGCCGGCCGGAACCCTTATGGTGATGGGCGACTTGAAGAAGATGAGTGCCAAGTGGATCAAGGGGGTGAGCATCCAGGGGTACGGCTGCTCGCTGGCTGTCGGCCTGGGGGTCCCGATACCGCTTTTGAATGCAGAAATGGCGCAGTACACGGCTATATCGGATGAAGACATCTTCACGCAGATCATCGATTACGGAATGGATTATCCGGGCGGCGTTTCCAGGAGTCACGGGCAGGTCAGCTATGCCGAGCTGAAAAGCGGCACCATCCGGTTCGACGGCCGGGACGTGCCGACCGTGCCCCTTTCCAGCCTGGTTCGAGCCCGTGAAATAGCGGAGACGCTGAAAAAAAGGATTTTAAAGGGCACGTTTTTCCTGACCGAGCCTGTATTCACGCTGCCGCGGTGACCGGCGACATGTCGACGTCGATCCGAACGTTTATTGCCGTGAAACTGCCCGAAACCGTCCTAGCCGCCATCGGCGGTGTGCAGGAGCGGATGGCGGCCTGCGGCCTTAACGTGCGCTGGGTGACGACCGGCAACATTCACCTGACGCTGAAATTTCTCGGCGAGGTCGATGAAGATGAGGTCGACGGCATCGCCGCGGTCCTGACCGAGGCCGTCCATGGATTCGCGCCGCTGCGGCTTGCGGCAGCGGGCGTCGGCGTGTTCCCGAGTGTCAAACGGCCACGGGTCATCTGGGTTGGACTAGCGGGTCAGCTACCTGAACTCGCCGCCTTGCAGCGCTCGATCGAGGACCGTCTGGCGACGATCGGTTATCCGCATGAAAAACGCCCTTTTTCCGGTCATCTGACCCTTGGGCGCGTCAAGGGGCTGATCGCGGCGGCCAGACTGACGACGGCGATGGGCGCCTTTGTCGACTTTGCATCGGAAACCTTTGAGGTCGACCGGGTGGTTTTATTCAAAAGCGACCTGCGACCGACCGGGGCGGCATACACCGAACTCCGGCAAGTCACTCTACCCGGCCACTAGTGTCGTGTCATTTATGAAGTGTCTCGATTGCCTTGAGCGACGCAATTGAATGCATATATGGATAAGACAATTTATGTGTGACAAGACACTATGGTCCCAGGAGAATTATTTCGGATCGGGCGCGCCTGCGATGCGGCCATCGGAAGGCTTCCGCAGCACACTGATCCCAACCACCAACCACATCAATGGGATCGGTACATGTCGGGGGGCGCCGGTTTCGCCATTGAGGAGGAAAAGATGAGCAACGTTACCGATAAGGCAAAAGCAGTGGAATCCGCTATAACCCAGATCGAACGGCAGTTCGGCAAGGGATCGATTATGAAGCTCGGTGACAGTCCGGTCGTCAAAGTTCCCGTCATCCCGACCGGTTCTTTGGCCCTTGATATCGCGCTGGGCGTCGGCGGTCTGCCACGCGGCCGGGTGGTCGAAATCTTCGGACCGGAATCATCCGGCAAAACCACGCTGGCCTTGCATGCCGTGGCCGAGGCCCAGAGGCAGGGCGGCATCGCCGCCTTTATCGATGCCGAGCACGCCTTGGACACCGTATATGCCAGGAAACTGGGCGTCAATTGCGACGACCTGCTGGTTTCCCAGCCGGACACCGGCGAACAGGCGCTGGAGATTACCGACATGCTGGTCCGCAGCGGTGCCATCGATGTTCTGGTCATCGATTCGGTGGCGGCGCTGGTGCCGAGAGCCGAGATCGAAGGCGAAATGGGGGATTCCCACATGGGGCTGCAAGCCCGGTTGATGTCACAGGCGTTGCGCAAGCTGACCGCTACGATCGGCAAGACCCGCACGTGCGTGATCTTCATCAACCAGATCCGGATGAAAATCGGGATCGTGTTCGGCAACCCGGAAACGACCACCGGCGGTAATGCCTTGAAATTTTACGCCTCCGTTCGCCTCGACATCCGACGGATCGGTGCGATCAAGGAAGGCCAGGAGACGACCGGCAATCGCACGCGTGTTCGGGTGGTCAAGAACAAAATGGCGCCGCCCTTCAAGGAAGCCGAGTTCGACATTACCTACGGTGAGGGCATTTCCAGGACCGGAGATCTGCTGGATCTTGGGGTGCAGGTCAACGTAATCGAAAAAAGCGGTTCGTGGTACTCTTTTGAGGGCGAGCGGATCGGCCAGGGCCGTGAAAACGTCAAGCGCTTTTTGACGGAAAATCCCGACATCTATGCCGCGGCCCTTCAGAAGGTCAGGGAAGCCGTCGGGCTCGCGGAAAAAGCGGTGGAGGAAAAACCGAAGGACGGAAAGTCGAAAACGGAGAGCGACAAATGACAGGCAATGACGCGCGCAATAAATTTTTGGATTACTTCAAAAAGCACGGGCACGAGGTGGTCAGGAGTTCATCGCTCGTGCCGCAGGACGACCCGACGCTGCTGTTTACCAACGCCGGCATGGTTCAGTTTAAACGCGCCTTCCTCGGAGAGGAGAAACGCGGGTACAACCGGGCAACGACCTCCCAGAAGTGTGTGCGGGCTGGCGGGAAGCACAACGACCTGGAAAACGTCGGCTACACGGCCCGGCATCACACGTTTTTCGAAATGCTCGGCAACTTCTCCTTCGGCGATTACTTCAAGGAAAAGGCGATTGACTTCGGGTGGGACCTGCTCACCAACGGCTACGGCTTGCCGGAAGACAAACTCTGGGTCTCGATCTACTTGGACGACGACGAAGCACACGACATCTGGCACAGACAAGTCGGCGTACCGGAAGAGCGGATCAAACGCTTCGGCGAAAAAGACAATTTCTGGGCCATGGGCGACACCGGCCCCTGCGGCCCCTGCAGCGAAATTCATCTGGATCGCGGCGATGCCTATGGGTGCGGCCGTCCGGATTGCACCCTCGGTTGCGAATGCGATCGATTCCTGGAAATCTGGAACCTGGTTTTCATGCAGTTCAACCGCGATGCCTCCGGAGCCCTGACCCCTCTGCCCCAGCCGAGCATCGACACCGGTCTGGGCCTCGAGCGGATTGTGTCGATCCTGCAGGGGGCGGCCACGAATTTCGAGATCGACCTGATTTATCCGATCATCCAAAAAACCGCGACACTCTGCGAAAAAGATTTCGGACTAAACACCGCGACCGATGTGGCCATGAAGGTCATCGCCGATCACAGCCGGGCGGCCGCCTTTCTGATCGGCGACGGCGTCTTTCCCTCCAACGAGGGCCGCGGATACGTCCTAAGGCGCATCATGCGCCGGGCGATCCGCTACGGACGCACCATCGGCTTGAACCGGCCTTTCCTGCACCAGACCGCGGGTGTCGTGTTCGAAATCATGCAGGCGGCCTACCCGGAGCTGATGGACGCCCGATCGTTCATCACCAACGTCATCAAAAACGAGGAACTGCGGTTCATCGAGACCCTCGACACCGGCCTGAGACTGCTCAACGATACGCTGGCCGATCTCGAGGCCGCCGGGCGCGATGAAATCCCCGGCCAGGTCATCTTCAAACTCTACGACACCTATGGATTTCCGGTCGATATCGTGCGCGATGTCGTCAGGGAAAAAGACATCCGTCTCGATATGGCCGGATTCGAGGAAGCGATGGCCGGACAGCGGGCCCAGTCCCGGTCGAAGGCGACCTTTGCCAAAATCAGCGATGCCTATAAAAAACTGACATCCCAGGGCGTCAGCGTCCAATTCGTCGGGCACACGCACACCACGGCCACGTCAAAGGTGGTGCTGCTGGTGCAAAACGGCGAGGACGTCGATTTGGCCGGGACCGGCAGCGACATCGAAATCGTCACCGAATCAACCCCCTTCTACGGTGAAGCCGGGGGCCAGGTCGGCGACAGCGGGTGCATCAGCGGTCCCGGTCTCGAGGTCGAGGTGACCGACACCGTCAAGGACCCCACCGGCCTGCTCATTCACAAAGGGCGAATTCTGTCCGGACGGATCACAACCGGCCAGACCGTTACCCTGACCGTCGACAGTGAAAAGCGGCGCGCCATCCAGCGCAACCACACGGCGACGCACATCCTTCACGCTGTTTTGCGCAGTGTTCTGGGGGACCACGTCAAACAGGCCGGCTCACTGGTTGCACAGGACAGGCTGCGGTTTGACTTCAGCCATTTTTCTCAGATCGATCCGGACACCTTGAGCCGCATCGAAGAGTTGGTCAACGACCGCATCCTCGAGAACGTCCCGGCTCAAACCGTGGAGATGGCGGCCGACGAGGCCTTCAAGTCCGGCGCCATGGCGCTTTTTGAAGAAAAATACGGCGACCGGGTGCGGGTGGTGTCGCTGGCGGGTTTCA
>JAQAZR010000124.1:0-5587 GCA_032127235.1 Deltaproteobacteria bacterium | reverse complement strand
TGAAAACGGGCTGAAACAGTGTAGTAATTGTCACCGATGATTTCCATCTTGCCGAGACGAATTGTCAGATACCCGATGCAGGCGATGCCGATGAGTACGAATAGACCCACCGCCACTTCAACGGACCACTTTTTCATTTTTCCTCCTGTTACGAGCAGACACGGAATTCATACATTTTTTCCTGGTTGGCTTCGGCCGCCGCCAGGATGCTCTCGATCGTACTGCCGCGCTGGACTTCGACAATACCGACGCCGACCGTAAAACAGACGTCCGGCCGGGGCAGGAATGCCATAATCGTTTCTCCCTTGATTTCCCGGCCGAGCTTGGCGCAGAAGGCCTGGGCCTGCTCCCTGGTCGTGTTGGACAAAACCAGCAGGATCTTGTTCAGTCCGTAGCGCGAACAGGTGTCGGTGATCCGGATGTGACGCTGCAGTAGCAGGGCGAAATTTTTCAATGCCGTCTGTCCGGCCTTGCGTCCCAAGGTTTCGTTGATCTGGTCGATGTTCTGGACCGTCAAGAGCACCATTGAAAATGCAATCTGGTGGCTCTGCAGCCGAATCATCTCCTCGCGGAACTTGCGGTCGCCGGCTTGCTGGGACGCCAACCCGGTGAGCTCGTCACGTTGGCTTTCGAGCCCGGTGATAAATTGCCGTATCACCGGGACTTCCGATTGCTGAATCTCCTCAGGCGTGCCTTCGAAGAGTATCCGGCCTTCTTCCAACATGGCGATGCGTTGGGAGATATAGAAGATGTCGGGAATCTCATGGCTGACGATGACCCCCGTAAATCCGAAGCGTTTCTGGTAATCCGCAATCATGCCGTGGACCACGCTTTTTCGAATCGGATCGAGCCCGGTCGTCGGTTCATCGAAGAGAACAACCTCCGGATTGGTGACCAGGGCCCGAGCCAAGGCCACGCGTTTCTTCATACCGCCCGAGAGCTGCGATGGATACTCATCGTCGATCGCGTGCAGGTCGAGCTGCTCCATCTTCTGGTGCACCCGACGCCCAATCTCTTCCCGCCGCAGCGAAGATTTTTCTTTAAGTGGTAGGGAAACGTTCTCGAACACGGTCATCGAATCAAAAAGAGCGGTTCCCTGGAACATGTAGCTGAATTTCATTTTCAAAGCTTCCCGCTCCTTCTTCCTGAGTGCAACCAGCGGCTTGCCGTTGAAAAGAATATCCCCCGAGTCCTGCCGGATAAGGCCGATCATGTGCTTCAGGAGCACGCTCTTGCCGACTCCGCTCTTGCCGATAATCGAGGTAATCTGCCCTGCATAAACGCTCAGGTCGATGCCGTCTAGGACCCGTTTGTCTCCAAAATGCTTGTGGACGTCTTTGAACTGAATCAGCGGTTGGTCCATCGTTTTTCTCACAGCAGAAAAGAGGTCAGCACGTAATCGGTGACCAGAATCAACACGCAGGATTGGACCACGGCCGAGGTGGTTGAAAGACTGACACCTTTTGCTCCCTGACCGCCCGATCGGCGGTGGGTATAGTAGCCCTGATAGCAACAGATGGTGATGACCACCACGGCAAATACGATTGATTTGATGAATCCTCCAGTAATGTCCACCATGTCGACGCTCGACTCGACCCGCGAAAAATAGATCCCCGAACTGAGCCCCAGCAAAATTGAGCCCGTCAGATAGCCGCCGAATATGCCGATAACATCGAAAAGCGCGGTCAACAAGGGAAAACTGAACAGCGCAGCGGCAATTCGTGGGCTGACAAGAAACTGGATCGGATTGATACTCATCGTCTCTAAGGCATCGATCTGCTCGGAAATCCTCATAATGCCGATTTCGGCCGACATGGCTGAACCGGCCCGCGCAATGACCATGATGGCCGTCAGGACCGGGCCCATTTCACGCACCAGGGTCAGGGCCACGGCCGATCCGAGTGAACCGGCGGAACCGTATTTGACCAGAACGTAATAGCCCTGCAGACCAAGGACCATGCCGGTGAAGGCACCGGTCAGGCAAATAACGAAAATCGACTTCGAACCGATAAAATATACCTGCTGCGTAGTTTTCGAAAGGATGGTCGGCAGAGAGAAAATGAGGGCAAACCCTTTGACGAAAAAAATCATGATGGAGCCCATCTCCCGCACCAGATCGATCGCGTAACGGCCGAGGGCCGCCAGCGGTAAACCAATGGCTTCTGATCGGTTCATCAATAGGATCCCCACTCATGTTTTAGGGTTCACGGAAAAAAGTTCGCAATATTGGGCGCCGAGGCGTAAAAACGCCGGAATATCTTGATATCCCGATTTTTCGCACCGGCAGCCGATCGGGAGGCATCGGTGCCCAAATGATGACATTTTTTTGGAGTAGCCCTGACGTGGCAACGCGCAGGTGCCGTCAAAAATAAAATATGTTAATTTATATTGATAGCTTATCTATGTCAAGAAAGCAATCGGCAACGGGATTCATCGACAGTCAAAATGTGACGTTGTCTTTGAGCGAGCGCCAAAGGTTGAAGAGCGGCTCGAGACGCGTTATCATGGGTGCGGTTCGTTCGGTTTGAGATCGGCGGTACCGCGCCAGTTCAAGCCGGTAGCCTGGTCAGTGTTCATCTACGATTTAACGTTACTGTAGCAATATGATCAGCGTTGAAAATCTCTCAAAACGGTTCGGTGATCACGTCCTGTTCGAGACCGTCGCTTTTCAGCTCAATCCCCGTGAACGCCTGGGACTCGTCGGACGCAACGGTCACGGTAAAACCACGCTTTTTCGAATCATCAGCGGCGAGGAAGAGCCCGACGAGGGTTGTGTCAATATCCCCAAAAGTTACCGTATCGTCCACGTCCGGCAGGCCATCGACTTTAGTCAAGAGACCGTTTTAAAAGAAGCCGCCGCCGGTTTGCCCTCCCACGAAGGTGACCAGATTTGGCGGGCTGAAAAGATCCTGGCCGGCCTCGGCTTTTCGGAAAAAGACATGCAGCGCCACCCGGACGAGTTCTCGGGCGGCTACCAGGTGCGTCTCAATCTGGCGAAGGCGCTGGTGGCCGAACCCGACCTGATCCTGCTCGATGAACCGACCAACTACCTGGACATCACCTCTATCCGTTGGGTGGAGCGCTTTTTCCTGACATGGCCGCGCGAGCTGATGCTGATCACCCATGACCGCAGTTTCATGGACAGCATCGTCACTCACACCATGGGCATCCACCGGCAGAAACTGCGTAAGATCAGCGGCGGAACCGATAAATATTACACCCAGATCGCCCAGGATGAAGAGGTGCACGAAAAAACCAGGGTCAACGACGAGCGGCGCCGCAAGGACATCGAGCTTTTCATTTCCCGTTTCCGCGCCAAGGCCCGCCTGGCGAATATGGTACAATCGCGCATCAAGACCCTCCAAAAGATGGAAAAACACGAGAAGCTCGAAAAAATCAAGACCCTCGGTTTTTCTTTTCGCAGCCGGCCGTTTCCCGGCCGGCAGATGGTGAGCGCTCAAAAACTTTCATTTGCATACGACAGCTCAATTCCGTTGATCCGAAACTTCAGCATCACCATCGCAAAAAACGACCGGATATGCATCGTCGGGCGCAACGGCCGTGGCAAGACCACGCTTCTCAGGCTTCTGGCCGGCTCCCTCCGACCGCAGGCAGGAAGCACCAGTTATAATCCGAACGTGGTGATCGGCTCCTTCGAGCAGACCAACTTGAAAACCCTGGTGGATGCCCGCACCGTAGAGGAGGAAATCCTTTATGTGAATCCGGACATCAGCCGGCAATCAGCCCGCAACATCTGCGGCGCGATGATGTTCGAGGGCGACGACGCCTTGAAAAAAATCGGTGTGCTGTCCGGCGGCGAAAAAAGCCGCGTCATGCTCGGCAAACTGCTGGCCACACCGGTCAATCTCCTGCTGCTGGACGAGCCGACCAACCATCTCGACATGGAATCCTGTGACGCCCTGCTGGTCGCGCTCGACAACTTCGAGGGTGCGGTGGTCATGGTGACGCACAACGAAATGTTTCTGCACGCCCTGGCCAGGCGTCTGGTGGTGTTTCAAGCGGACGGCATCGAGATCTTCGACGGCAGCTACCAGCGTTTCCTGGAAAAAGGCGGCTGGCAGGAAGAGGCACCGGCCGATCCGGCGTCCATTGGCGGTGCCTCGGCCGAGCGGAAAACGGAAAGGATCAACAAAAAGGAACTGCGCCGTCGCCGCTCCGAATTGCTGACGGAACGCGCCCGCATCCTGCGACCGATCGAGCAGGAAGCCACCCGGATTGAAAATGAGATTGACGCCAATGAAAAGCGGCTCGACGCCCTCACAAAGGACATGCAAAGCGCCAGCCAGACCGGCGACGGGACTCGAATCACGGAGCTTTCACAGGCCATTCACGCTTGCCGGGCGGCCATCGACCGCCTTTTTGAGGACCTCGAAAGGCAATCTGAAGTCCTGGACGAACAAAAACGCGCATTCGACGAAAAGATGGAGGCGATTGAAGCGCAGTCCAAATGAAGAGGCGCTCTCTTTCACTTCGGCCGGCTCTTGGCCTGCCGGCGCGTCAAAATAAAGTAGATAAGACCCGCAAAAAGAATTGACGGCAATGAGCCGCCGAGGGCCGTTAGCTTGACGGTCAGCCAGTAGAGGGCAAATCCGCTGAACCAGGCGGCGATGGCGACCATATTGAAGCCGCCGATGTACCAGTAGCTCCCCCCGGCGGCGTAGAGGGCTTCGAGATCCAGCCGCCGACCGCGGATCAGAAAATAATCCGTCAGAACAACGCCGAAGAGTGGCACGAACATGGATCCGATGAAGAGCAGAAAATTCTCGTATTGCTCCATCGGGAAAACCAGCGCCACCAGGATGGCGAGAATCCCGGCTCCCCACATGATGGTCGTCGCACCGACCCGCCTGGATATATTCAACATCGAGCAGGTAGCCGAATAAACATCGGGAAAATCGGAGGTTATGCTCGAAAAAATCACCATGACCAGGGCCGGCAGCGCCAGTCCGATGCGGCCCATAACCTGCAGGATCAGGGCTGCCGGATCGCTTGCACCGGTCGCCAGCGTTGCCATCAACCCGAGCAGGTACATCCAGGAGGAGATCAGGAAGTACCCCCACCAGGTGTTCCAGAAAGCCGGGGCCGATTTTTTGGCGAAGCGCGCGTAGTCGGCCACCAGGGGCATCCACGAGATCGGCATGGCGATCACGAGATCGAGGCCGATCATAAAAGACATCCCCTGCGGTTTGGTGGAAAAAACCTTGTCTCCAAATTCTCCGACCGACACCCACGTCATCAGGATGATCACCAGCAGAAGGGCGATCACCGCAGCCGTTTGCATGAATTTCCAGATCGGCTTGCCGGTGTAAAGCGCCCACAACAAAGTCCCGAATCCGATCGCCACAATCCAGAAATAATCGGTGGCCAGCAGCCCCCCGGCGGACTGGCCCAGCATGGCTCCGGCGCGACCGCCGATGATCAGCATGATCGAGGCCCAGCCGATCAGTTGGATGATGTTCAGGACCGCCGCCAGGTTGGAACCGCGAATGCCGAAGGCCGGGCGCACCGCAACCATCGACATGATGCCGTGGTCCGAACCGATGACACCGCCAAGGGCCATAAAGGT
>JAQAZR010000123.1:0-3719 GCA_032127235.1 Deltaproteobacteria bacterium | reverse complement strand
TCCGGCAGTTTCGGATGGTCCCACCAGAAGACCTGCCGCTGCATATCACCGGTGAATCGCGGCCGTTGCCGTCGCGTGACGAGGGTGAAGAGGACGCTGCGGTTGCCGGGTGCCGGAAACAGATAGCGGTGTTCGAGGTCGAGAAAATGCGGGCGTTTCAATCGAACGGTCTCGAGCAGCCTGTCGGTGTTTGGCACGTCTTGCGGTTCGATGAAGACGACCTCTAAGGGCGTGAACGGGTTGGCGGCGGTCAGAATGTCGAGTGCCCGGGCTGTGAAGTCCGCATCGTTCACATTCGGGCCGATAAAGACCTGATAGGGCTGGGTCAATTTTTGGGCCAGTTTCTGGAGTTCGGACATCGACCGGACAGATTCCAGGATCAGCTTCGAGAGCCCGAGGCGGTTTCCCAGGCGAACATAGTGGTCCGGGGTCAGCCGGTCGCCGGCCTTGCGGGGGTTGCGCCAGGCAATGTCCAGGCCCGGCATTGGATACAGATTGACATCGAGGCGGGCTTCGGCGTAATCGAACGCCTCCAGCAGGTTTTCGCCGGAAAAGGACGGCGTGGCCATTACGGGATAGGGCGGCTCGGGTTCGAAAATCAGGCCGAGGGCCCGGCTCCGCGCTCGAAAGTCGGTACCCGGCAAAACCGCCAGGGGAAAGACCTGTACATCTTGCCGCAGGTCATTTTCAACGATGAAATCGACCGAGCGTTTGAACCCGTCCAGGTTGTCGCCCGGCAGGCCGGCAATCAAGTCGATAGTGGTGGAGATTCCGCGCTCCTTGAGCAGCGTGACGCCCGCCAGAAAACGCGCGGGATCGGTGGAGCGATTCATCAGGTCAAGGGCCTGCGGGTTGGTCGTCTGCAAGCCGACTTCAAACCAATTGAACCCGGCAGCCGCAAATCGGTCGGCCAGGGAAGCGTCCAGCCGGTCGGCCCTGATTTCGCTGATCAGGGCCATGTTTCTGCGGTGGTTGGCGGTCCTGATTTTTTCGAGCAATACTTCGATCCCGGGCCGGGTGTTGAGTGTCGGGTCGAGAAAGTAGAGCTCGGAGTGCTTGTGCGCCGCCGCCCATTCGACGGCTTCAAGGAGCAAGGGGGCAGACTTGAACGTCAGGTCTTGACGGGACTTGCCATAGCTGCAGTAGCCGCAGCGGAAGGGGCATCCGCGTTGGGTCTCCAACAGCACCATATCTTCGATTTCGGGTTCCAGCAGCCCCGCCAGATAGGGGCTGGGGCTTGACTGGAACAGCGTGTCGGCGCAGGCTGCGGCTGTTTTTTTTTGCCAGAACGTGCTGTCCTGCAGCAGGTGCCGGAACACGGATTCGCCTTCGCCGTAAACTAAAAAATCGACGGATTCGGAACGCACCAACCGGTTGTCGGAGGTGATTTCCGGACCACCGAACACGATGCGGCAATTACCGGCCGCTTTGATCTTTTCTGCCAGATGCAGCGACCGCCGCAAGTTCCAGCTGTAGACCGAAAAACCGACAATATCCGGTTCCCTGGACAGGATTTCATGCAGCAGGGCGGCATCGCCGATATACGAGACGATGCTCTCGGGTACAATCTCCACCATCGTGCCGGGGATGTCGGCCGCCGCCTGTTTGAGACAAGCAGCGGCCAACGGAATGTTTCCGGTCCGTTTTCCGTAGTTCAGTTGTGGAATCGGAAGCTGAAGCAGCAACGCGCGAAGCATGAGGATATCCTCTCAAACCGGATGATAACCAGGGAGGTCAGCCGGTGGCAACGTGACGGACGCGCCGGAGCCATCGCGATGAATCGCGCCATAGGCGCCTCAAACTGAGGCGCTTGTTTAAATCGATCAGCCGGAAGGCCGGCAGGCCGGTTTCGAATCGAAGCCGCCCGAACCCTTGGGGATGCCGCTGGCCCGGAAGCAACCGGCCGACATCAATTTTTCGACATCCGGACACGCGCACTGGGGACAGACCGGTGTGGTATCATTGGCCGACAGGGACAGGTATTCGAAACAGTGGCAGCAGCCTTTGCACTGGTATTCATAAATTGGCATTAAATACTCCCTCACTTTCAACTGGATTCAGTTTTATTTATCGCGCTTTAAGAGAAGTCCGAGGCCAGAGCGTTACATTTTTTTACGGATCAGGGTTTCCAACGCACGGGTAGACCGGGGACATCGGCCCCCGAGGGCTCATGGCGTCTTTTTTCCCTTTCCATTGCATCTGTTTTCGACCGCCACCGGTAAAGCGCTTCCCAGATCTGGTAATAGGTATCCTGCCGCAAGCGGTCTTCCACGGGCACGATGGCTTCTTTTACAGACGGATAGTCTATCTGAAGGGCGCAGTCCGCCAGATAAGCCGACCATGCTTGTTTGGCGATTTTGACGCTGTAGCGGTAGGCGGTGCCGAAGTTTTCCGTGATTTGCCCCTCATCGCAATAACCGCTCAACCGCTTGACCAGGCGGCAGATATCCTCCTTGGACTGAGACCTCACCACCAGTTCGTCCGCGCGGCAGGTTTTATCCCAGACCACCGAGAAAAATCCTTCTCGGGTGAAGACCCACATGATATTAACTCCTTGCACATTTCTGGATCGGAAACTGAGCAGTGCTCTTAATGAAACCCTGAATGGGCACTTCACAACTCTGTTCGATGTATTATTGTAAAATATTTATTTTGAGTTTATGGTATACCACAAATTATCCCTTCACAACAATTTTGGGATTGAAATCGTGATCGGCGCTCTGTTCTGCAGAACCGACGCTGAATAATTTACTGGCCCCGGAAACGGGCTTTTTTAATTGAAAGGAAATTATCATGAAGTGCAAAGACCGATTTTGTGCCGCGACGACCTTGCTTGTGATGATCTTGCTCCTTGCCGTCGGTCCGGCAGGTGCGCAGAAAGCCTCGACTGAAAAGACGTCGCCGGATAAAGCGGCGACCGTCAATGGAACCGTTATTCCCAGACAGACGCTCGATCGCGAGGTAAAACTGTTTACCGATCGCATGGTACGTCAGGGGCGGCAAGTGCCGGACCTCCAGGTGCCGGTCCTCAGAAATGAGATTCTGGACAGTTTGATCGACCAGGAACTGCTCTACCAGGACAGCCAGAAACAACACATGCAGGTTGACAATAAGGCTGTCGACGAAAAATATGACGAAATCAAGAAGCGGTTCAAAAGCGAGCAGGAATTCAAGGATGCCATCGCCAAGATGGAGGTTACGGAAGCAGAGATCCGGTCACAACTGAAGAAAGGCCTGGCCATCGACGAACTGATAAAATCCAAAGTCGTCAAAGACATCCAGGTGACTGAAGAGGAGGCCAAAAAGTATTATGACGAGCACGCCGACCAGTTCAAGCAGGCCGAGCAGGTCAAGGCCAGCCATATCCTGATCCAGGTTGCACCGGATGCCAGTGACGAAAAGAAAGCCGAAGCCAAGAAAAAAATCGCGGCCGTTCAGGAGAAATTGAAGAAAGGCGAAGATTTTGCGGCGGTGGCCAAGGAGTCCTCCGAGGGACCGAGCAAGAGCAAAGGCGGAGACCTGGGATTTTTTCAGCGCGGCCAGATGGACCCAACTTTTGAAGAAACGGCTTTCGCACTCGAGCCTGGCAAGGTCAGTGACGTGGTGGAGACCCGATTCGGTTATCACATCATCAAGGTCGACGAAAAAAAGCCTGAAACGACCCTTGCCTTCAGCGATGAGAAAGACAAAATTGAGCAGTTTTTGAAGCAGCAAAAAAC
>JAQAZR010000122.1:0-3874 GCA_032127235.1 Deltaproteobacteria bacterium | reverse complement strand
CCAAGACGGCCCGGGTAATTTCCTCTGAAGTAACCTCTTTCTTCTGCAGCAGATCATGGGCCTGGTGAATCGTTAATTCGTAGAGATTCATCACTTCATCCTTTTTGGTACCGCGCGCTTCTCATTCAAATTCTTAACCCGTAATTAGAAACTTGAAACTCGAAACTCGAAACTCATAACCTGCAACTCGCAACCGGCAACCCGCAACCCGTAACCCGTAACTCGCAACTGGTACCCACACCCCGCTCCTCACCCGACCACCTTCGGCACGATAAAACTTCCGTTCTCTTTTTCGGGGGCATTGCTCAAAGCCGCAGCAGGGTCGAGGTGACCGCTTTGCTCGTCTTCCCGGAAGGCGTTGGTCCGTGAAATGGCGTGGGATGTGGGCCGAACACCCTCAGTGTCCACGCCTTTGAGCTGATCAACATAATCGAGGACCGTTCCAATTTGATCGACAAATTTTTCAATGGCGGCTGCATCGAGTTCCAGCCGGGCGAGGTGGGCCACGTACAAAATTTCTTCCTTGGTGATTTTCACACACACCCCTCAGCAATAGCGAAAAAAGGTTATTTCCGGACGGAAACCAGCTCGTGCCCATCTTCTAATGGATGGTGTCACTACTGGGTGTCCAATTCATTAATGTGAATTTTTTTCGCTGGGCAAGGCCGCACAAAGGTTTGCGGCGAGGCGTACTTTTCGTACGCCGCAGCCGGAAACCTGCGGAGAACGCCGCCCAGTGGAAAAAAGGCCATTTATGGATGGACACTAATTCGCCTCCACCAGTATCGGGCGATACCCCTCTTTTTTCAGTTTTCCGACGACATCACCGGCCGATTCCCGGCTGCTGTATCGACCGACTCTAATGCGAAACCAGATCCCCTTCCCGGGGACCACGGCAATGGCTTTATAGGCCGGATAGCCCCGATTCTTCAGTTTCTTCACCATTGCATCTGCCTCGGCAAGGTCCTTTAAAGAGGCCGCCTGAATCGTCACATTCCCGGGATTATCCAAGGGTCGGTCGGCGGCCGCATTCGCCGGTCTTGGATTTTCCCCCTCCGACTGCCCGACCGGTTTGGTTACGGACTTTTTTGAGGCAGTCGTTGCGGCCGGCACTTTTTGTTCGGGCGGCGGGGAGTCCTCCTCACGGGATACGGTGTCAGGCGGCGGATTTTCCTTCGGCTGCCTTGACGCGTTGCGCGGCGGCGGATCAGGGGCAACCGGTTCGCTTTTTTTCAATTCCTCGTAAAACTCGAGTTCGGTTTTGGTTTTCGTTTCGGCGGTTTCCAACTCAACCGGTTCCAGCTGCTTCTTTACATCGGCTGCGATGAGATTCTCGAGTTCTCTGGTAAGTTTTTGAATGTCGAACTTCACCGGAGCCGTTCCGCGTCCCACCAATACGCCGAGGCCGAACATCCACGCCGCAATCAGGACAATCGCACCATACCGCCCCCAGGCAATTCGACGGTTTCTGTTCTGGGGAGGGGATTTTCCCGCGGCTTTTTGTTTGCCGTTATTCACCACTGTGCCAACGATTGTCCATCCACGGTTGCGTTAAGAGCACTGATCCGTTTCCAATCCAGAAATGTGCAATTTTTTACAAGTTAAAGGAAATCCGGGAAGCGTTACATTTTGTCGGGTGCGTCGACCCCCAGCAGCGCCAGCCCGTTTCGGATCACCTTGCGGATCGATTCCACGAGGACCAACCGCCCGCGGCTCAGCACCGGGTCTTCCGACAACACCCGGTGTTTGTTGTAATAGGCATGAAAAGCCGCCGCCAGGTTCATGAGGAAAAAGGTGATGCGGTGCGGTTCCAATTTTTCCGCACTGGCGGCAACCGTCTCGGGATATTGGGCGAGGGTTTTGATCAACTGGATTTCTTCGAGCTCCACGAGTCGCGCGATTGCGGTCTCATCCCACTGGACGTCTGCCATGCCGTTTTCGACTGCCTTGCGGATTATACTTGAAATTCGGGCGTGCACGTACTGGACATAATAGACCGGGTTTTCGTTCGTCTGCTGTTTGGCCACCTCCAGGTCAAAATCAAGGGGACTCTCATAATGGCGGGTCAGAAAAATAAAGCGGGCCGCGTCTTTGCCGACCTCGTCGATGACATCGCGCAGCGTGACGAATTCACCGGCTCGGGTCGACATGGCGACCGGTTGCCCGCCCCGCAACAGGTTGACCAACTGGACCAGGATGACCTGGAACTGGTTCCGCTTGTGACCGCAGGCTTCGATAGCTGCCTGCATGCGGGGGATGTAGCCATGGTGATCCGCGCCCCAAACGTCGATGACACGTTGGAATCCGCGCCGGTATTTGTCCTCGTGGTAGGCGATATCAGATGCAAAATAGGTGGTTTGGCCATTTTGGCGAACGACAACCCGGTCCTTCTCGTCCCCTAAATCACTGGTCTTGAACCACAGGGCCCCGTCTTTTTCATAGATGATGCCGCGCTCCCTGGATTCGGCCAGGATGCGGTCCACTTCTCCGGCATCATACAGACTCTGCTCGCTGAACCACTCATCGAATGAAACGCCGAAAAGGGCAAGGTCTTTCCGGATACCCTCCATTATGCCGCCGGCGGCCGTCCGCGCGCACTGCATGACGGCCTCGTCTTCTTCTCGATAGAGCAGGCCGTCGCCTTGTTGTTCTTTGATCTGCACGGCAATATCGCGAATATAATCCCCCTGGTAACAGTCTTCGGGAAAAGGGGCGCTCTTACCAAAGAGCTCGCAGTATCTGAGAAATACCGATCGTCCGAGGGTTTGAATCTGCCGGCCCGAGTCGTTGATGTAGTATTCCCTCTGCACGTCATAGCCGCAGAACGCCAGAATATTGGCTACGCTGTCACCGACGGCGGCGCCGCGGCCGTGTCCGACATGCAGCGGACCGGTCGGATTGGAGCTGACGAACTCCACCTGAACTCTTTCGCCCGCGCCCAATTCCGAGGCACCAAAGCGCCGATCGGTTTTTTGAATTTCCAGCAGGACCGGGTGCCAGGCCGCAGGGGTGACGTAAAAGTTGATAAAGCCCGGCCCGGCAATCTCGATTTTTTCAAGCAGCCGGCCAGAAGGGTTGAGCTGATCGACAATTGCCTGGGCAACCTTGCGGGGGGGCATCTTTTGCAAGGAAGCCATGACCATGGCGAAATTGGTCGAAAAATCGCCATGGGCCTCGACCTTGGGTTTTTCCAGATTCACCTCGGGAAAATCGGCCGAGGACAGCAGCCCTTTTGCATGGGCCTCTGAGGCGGCTTCAATGATCAATTTCTTAATTCGATTTTTCATATTCATATAATAAGGTGGCGCCAAACAGCGAATTTGCAAAATGATTATAAAACTTTATTACGTAATGAATTTTAGGGGTCAAGTCAAGAAAGTTCAACCCATTTAACGTTCGTGGCCGGGTGAGAACATCGCCGGGGGGAGCCCTGAATTTTTTTATTGACTGGTCAACCGTATGGATATAAACATCGCCTAACCGCCGGTAGAAGCCGGTAGGAAAATCAAGTTTAACAATATTTAAACGTAAATTTAAAGCCACGAAGGTAGTGTGCACCATGAAGGTGCCGAATACCCGTGGTTTTTTTATTTGCAGAGGAGGAATCGATGAAAAAGGGCTTTTTTTTCACATCGGCGTGGGTGGCGGTAATTTTGTGGGTAACGTCTGCATCGGCCCATTTCGGGATGGTGATCCCATCGGATTCGATGGTCATGCAGGGAGACGACAAAAATGTCAACCTGCAGCTCTCTTTTTCGCACCCCTTTGAAATGGTCGGCATGGAGTTGGTCAAACCCGAGACCTTCGGCGTCGTGGCCAACGGCAAGAAAGAGGACCTTGGCAGCGCCCTGAAACCCATAAAGGTCATGGATCA
>JAQAZR010000121.1:0-4553 GCA_032127235.1 Deltaproteobacteria bacterium | reverse complement strand
CCAACGCCCCGCCCAATTCCTCAGTACGGATCGGCTTCATAGGGTGTGATGCCGTCCAACCTCTTTTTTGCATTGAATCCGTGAACGGACACCCTCGTGAGAGCATCCGGTGTTGACTCCATCTTTCCGGAAATCCGACCGGAGTTTCTCAGCTGCCCCGCCGGCAGGCTCATGAATATTCCTGCGTTTCACGCCTTGCAGGCCGGGCCTCCCGACGCCCAAAAACCGTGAACAAATTTTTCCCCGAACCCTTAAAGTGGGGAGGATGCCATGTTCGGAAAAATCCTTGTCGCTTTGAAATTTTCTCCGTCCGGTCTGAACGCCATTGATCTGGCCGTCCGGTTGTCGCAGGCTCACGGCGCCCGATTGCATGTTTTTCATGCGCTCGATTATCATTTCAAGGACATGGACGATGCCGATCCGAAAATGAACGAAATCCTAACTACCGTCCGGCAACGGATCGAGGCCGATCTCACGCCGAGACTGGCAGGCACGAGTGGGGTGGCCATCGACTATTTTCCGGCCGACCCCGCATTAGAGGTCTGCCGCATCGCCGGCAATATCGGCGCAGATCTGATTGTGGTCGGGTGTCATCAAACGCATCGCCGATACAGCTTGGGCCGCGTGGATTACATCGGTATGACTATTTTGGAAAAAGCCCCCTGCGCGGTGTTGCTCGTGCCCCTTATCGAGGCTTCCGGGTAGGCATCCGGTCCGGACCAGCCCGGACAAATTGTCTGACAAACAGGTTGGAATGCGTTTTCGCGCGAGGATGGCATCTTAAAACGGCCAGAAGTTGTTGTCGTTCCAGATGGTCTCCGTAACCTCCCGCTCGACGGTGGCCAGAAACGCCAAATGGGTTTTTTCCCAATCGGCCAACCACTCGTACAGGGCTTTTTCATTTGGATCCGTTGCTTCTTCCGCCCGCTGCGAATAGAGCGTGATGGCGTTTTTTTCCATTGCCATGGCGGCCGCAATCGCGGCCGATTCGAACCCGGCGGCCGATATTTGATCCTTTAGTTCCTTGCACAGCACCGTCGAAGCGATGGCACCGGCGGGTTCCGTGCCATAGCCACCGGATTTGAAACTTTTCGTTTCACAATAGACCCGATACTGCTCGGAGAGCACGCGGATATGGTTTTTTTCTTCATCGGCCATTTGTCCGAAGAAACGGCGAACGGCGTCTTTATCAGTCTGCTGGGCAACCGTCGTATAGAAAGCGCGGCCCCTCTTTTCAAGTAAGATGGCACTTTTCAGGATTTTCACAGTTTTGTCTTCAGCCATTTGATACCTCCTTTAACCATTCACGCGTGGGTTAGTCACCGATGAGGGCACAGACCGAAAAACGGGTCCGCCCGGCCGATTTCGCTGACTGTTTGAGTCGAATTGATTGTCGTCACTTGCTGTTTCAAACGGGAACAACATATGCATGGAAGTGGATTTTTCAATGCCGGTGGGCGAATCGTTCGGCCGGGTGACCGGACTCAGTCGAGCGCAGGGTCCCCCCGAGAAACGCTTTCGAAGAGTTCCACCAACAGCGGTTCATACCACGATTGCAGACCAAAGCCGTCGATAAAGCCGTTGTGGCCTCCATGGTGTTGAATCGACAACCTGGTGAACCGGTTGAGGCGGAGCTGCTCGAAGTCTTCGACTGCAATGATGGGATCATCAGCGGCCGTCAGAAGAGTGAGCGGAAGAGGGATGCGGTGCAGCGCGTCGCCCAGCAGGGTGTAGGTTTTGAAATAGGCGCGTGTCGAGCTGAAATCACTGTAACCGGCCAGCAGCGCATCGGTCAGACCGCGCACCGATGTTTCCACCGACAGCGGCGTGAAGTCGTAGTGTTGAGGGTAAAGGGCCTGCTTTTGCCGCAACGACCGCCGCCATTTTTTCAAAAAATAAATCCGGATATACGGGATCGCATCGATTCTGGCGGTCGCTTTTTCCGGATCAAGCACCGGGCTGATGCAAACGACGTGTCGCAGGTTGTCGATAGGCTCCCGACGGCAACGCCGGGCGATACGCAAGGCAAAATTGCCGCCCAGTGAAAAGCCGACGATAAAGGCCGGGATACCGGCCAGCATGCCGGCAGCCCGGCGAACAGCCTGAAATACTTCATCGAGAGCCGAGGCATAGAAAAGGCCGGTATTGAGATAGTGGCTGCTGCCGTGATCTCTGAAGTTGAGTCGGAAAACCGCGTAGCCGTTTCGGAATAGACGGTCGCCGGTGCGCATGCAATAGGTAGAAGAGGCACTGCCTTCCCAGCCGTGGAGTATAATGACGATGCCTTTAACCTGCCTGTCCGGCGGCGGGACGGAGAACCAACCGAGAAGCCGGACACCGCCACCTGCATCCAGGATTATCGAACGCGCTGATCGGACGAGGGGATAGGCGTGCCGCAAGCGGAGCTTGCTGCTGGCGAGTATTGTTTGGACGTGGGGATTGCGAAGGAGCAGCGGCGGGGTGAAGGTTGCGGCATCTTCCCGCCCTTCTATTGTTCGACCAGAGCGCAAATCAGGTCGACGGCGCGGTCCAGGCTCAATTTCGACATGTTCAGCACCAGATCGTAGTGAACCGGCTGATCATAGTCCGCGCTGTTAAAAAGCTTCATCACTTTCAACCGCCTTTTGCCTTGCTTGATGACCGCCTGGCGTGCTTCGTCATGGGTAAGGTCATAATGGGCCTGCATAAATTTTACGCGGTCGGCTTCATCGGCGAGCAGAAGGATATGCACGACGTCTTTTCGGTCCTGCAGGATAAACTGGGCTCCCCGGCCAAGGATAATGATGTTGCCCCTGTCGGCGATCTGGGGAATGAGGCGGTTGAGCAGTTTGACATACTGCTGTTCGTCCATGAAATTCTTGGGCGTGTCGAAAATTCGACTGATAAAACCCGTTGGCGGAGTAACCTGGAATTTGCCGTCTTCTTCTACCTCGAATGAGCGGATACTGTCGGTGGACAATTTGGTGCTTTGCGCCAATTTGTCGATGATTTCCTCGTTGGCGACTTCATAGCCGAGGCGGGCGGCAAGTTGATCGGTCAATGTCTTGCCGCCGGCGCCGAATTGACGGGAGATTGTAATGACGGGCATCCGAAACTCCTTCTCGTGTAGGGGGAATTGATTCCGACCATACTTTTAAAACCCTCGCCGGTCAAGTGTATTTCGGTATCCGATAGCGGTTTGACTTCCGTTGGCGATTCTTTTATACACACAGGCGAAACCGAAGGTTTGAATGATTTAATCTGTCGTAACAATCGTCGCGCGGCGACTTGCTGCGAGGCTGCCGGACGCTTCCATCGCCCTCGTCACCCCGATCCGACCGATTGCCGGACCGGCTGCGGCACTGAACCTGATGACCTGACATCCGACACCCATGGCCAAGATCGTCGATCTCAAAACATATCGCGCGCGGATTTTCCGCGACCGGGTCTTCGGTCCCTGGAAAAGACGCTTCAACGAATCCTATGACGTCACCTCGCAGCTTGCGGATCTTTCCGACAAGACCCTGCTGTTCTTGGCCCGGCCCGGAGACGCCGGCACACTTGCTTTCTATGAGATCATCATGGGCACGCTCGATCTTGGAACGGCTGCGGAATTCTACGCGCTCGACAAGCAAGATCAGCTGAAGGTGGTCGACACCCATCTCTTTCTGGTGGATCAGACGCGCTTCGACTTGATGCGCCGTCTCGGTTGGGTCATGCGGTTTCCCTGCCAAGTGCATACGCTGGTCAAGCTAATCCAGGACGCCGAGCGCTTGAAGACCGAGAGCAGGGGGTGTCCGCCTGAGCTCTCGCCGTCCCATGCCGCCTACGCGACGTTCCGGGATCTCACGGCCTTAGACAAAGAATCCTTCATCCGTCGACTGCTTTCCGAGGCGTTGGAGTCGTTCAAGAACCGGCTCGGTTGATCCTTTGCTTCCGCCGCCCCGATAAAAAAACGAGAGAAGGGTCGGCGGCATCCTCGTTTCCCGTGGTTGTGCCTTCTTGCCGGTTTAGGCCTCATCCTCAAATTCCCGCACTGCATCACGCGTAGACCGGCTTTCAGGCAATCCGCCGCGTTGGCACTGCTTCCGATTGACTGTTTCCCACACGCCCATCTTCCCCATTGCCGCACCACTTCCGACGTCCGTTCTGAAAGGGCGCATTTGTTTTTCATGCAATAAAAAATACATAATTGTTTTTTATGAAACTAAAAAAGACAAAATTGTATATTCAAGACAACCGTTCAGCACGCGCGCAAATATTAATAAAGTCAATTATTAAGATATATTATAATTTTATCGCTGCCCTCGGCTGAACTGGCACATGGTTTGCTCAATAGGCACGACAAGTTCCAACGGAATAACCGCTCATTTTAATCAGGCAACAGGAGATGTGCCATGAAAAAAATTGAAGCCATTATCAAGCCGTTCAAACTGGACGATGTGAAAGAAGCCCTCAACAAAATCGGCATCACCGGGATGACCATCACCGAAGTGAAAGGCTTCGGACGCCAACGCGGTCACAAGGAAATCTACCGCGGGGCCGAATATCAGGTCGACTTCGTTCCCAAAGTT
>JAQAZR010000120.1:0-2951 GCA_032127235.1 Deltaproteobacteria bacterium | reverse complement strand
GGCCGTGTTTTGTGATTTCGAGAACGTCGCGCTGGGGGTGAGGGATGCCCGCCACGCCCAGTTCGACATTCTTAAAGTCCTCGAAAAGCTGCTGCTCAAGGGCAGCATCGTCGTGAAAAAGGCCTATTGTGATTGGGAACGTTACAAGGATTTCAAGGCCGCCATGCACGAAGCGGCCTTCGAACTCATCGAAATACCGCACGTGCGCCAGTCGGGGAAGAATTCCGCCGACATCCGCATGGTGGTCGATGCGCTGGACCTGTGTTACACCAAACTGCACGTCGATACATTCGTGATCGTGAGCGGTGATTCCGACTTTTCACCGCTGGTCAGCAAACTGCGCGAAAACAACAAGATTGTGATCGGCGTCGGTGTGAAAAACTCCAGTTCGGATCTTCTCATTGCCAACTGTGACGAGTTTATCTACTACGACGACCTTGTGCGCAACAAGCAAGCTCGGAAGAAGACGCCACGCAAAGTGCCGCGACCGGGCGGCAAAGCAGCTGCGCCTGCGGCCAAGGAAGATAAGGAGAAGGAAGATCGAATCCAGAAAGCGCTCGACCTTATCATGGAGACGCTCGAAGCGCTGGCCGAGGAGCGTGGTTCGGAGGAGAAGATTTGGGGCTCGATGGTCAAGCAGACCCTCAAGCGCCGCAGCCCGGGTTTTAACGAGTCTTATTATGGCTTTCGTTCCTTCAATCGCCTCCTCGAGGAAGCGGCATCCCGCGGACTCATGGACCTGGAATCCGACGAAAAGTCCGGCGGCTATATCATCCGGCGCTTCCACCAGGAAGAATAACCTGCCACATTAGAACGGTTTTTACAGCTTCAAAAGTCGATCTGCC
Organism: Deltaproteobacteria bacterium; assembly: GCA_032127235.1. Lineage (GTDB taxonomy): Bacteria > Desulfobacterota > Desulfobacteria > Desulfobacterales > SG8-13 > JARFQH01. The sequence goes on along the minus strand of JAQAZR010000120.1, from coordinate 2,106 downwards.
ACTTTGCACCGGCGTAGAACAAGCTGCCGAGGTCCTGGTTCGGTTCGGCAGGGTTTCCTTCCAGCTCACCGTAATCGCGGAAGCCGACTTCGGGTATCAGGTAGACACCCTTGGCTATCGTGATCGCGGCCTGCAGGTAATATTCAAGGTAAGTATTTTTAAAATTCACGCTCTGAGCATCAGATAGTCGATAGTCGTCGGATTCACTCTTCAGGTAGCCGATACCCGCCTCGAGGCCCAGTGACTCGGTCGGTGCAAAACCAAAAGCCAGCATCGCCATCAAACTCTTGACGTCGACGATACCGTTTCCGGTCTCGTTGATAAACGGCGTTTGTTGCGGCAGAGAAGAATTCAAACCAAGATTTGTATTGAGCCAACCAGCAACCGCACCGTTCGTGTAGTAGCTCACCTGCGGCTTTACAAAAAACGTCCCGGAATTAAGATCGGCGCCCACGCCGAACATGTAGGAAGTGACGTTTTCTTCTTGTTTGGCCGCGCTGACCGGGTTTAACCAAAATAGATCGTAGTACTGCCAGCCGCCGAAGGCGTGCACGCTCATGGCGTCGGTAAAATTGAACTGATAGGAAGCCTCGAATTTGGGGATCTTACTTTCCGTCGTGGCGTCAGCCACTGTTCCAGCCAAATTATCGAGTGCCGTGGGCGAGGGGGTGATGGCCGCAAATTTGAACCCCGCGCCCTCCACCGCGACCTGTCCACGCCGGCCGCCGTAGGCTTCGCCCGCCAGCTGCAGATTGTTGTCGGTATCGAAGACCTGGTTGGAGAGGAAGAAGGTAATCGGGGTGAAGTCTTTTCCGACCTTGAGCCCCCAGCCTTCGGCGAACTTCCACACGCCGTAAATCCGGCGGACGGTAACGGTGCCGCCTCCTGTAGGGTTATCATTGACACCGAACTCGAAGCGGCCGTCGAGCATATCGCCCTTGACGGTGGCACCGATGCGGGAGTTGCCCTGCAGGTTCCACTGCAGGTTCCGCACACTGTTGCGCCCAAAAACATCATCCCCACTGGGATTCGTACTCGATTTGTAGAGATCTCCATAATCTTGGCTCGTCCAAAAAGTCGCCATACGGACGCTGCCGTAGAGGTTCCACTCGTTGGCCGATGCGGTATGGGCAAAAACGGCCGCGAATGCAACGACGAGTGCGATAATCGCAAGCTTTTTCATCTGCAGTTCCTCATTGAAGAGTGCTACAGTCAAACAATCCTCTTAAAAATCCTCTAAACCAACCCTCTAAAAATTCTCATCTTCAAGTAAAAAGGAAAAAGGAAAAAGAGTTGCAGACGTGGAGGGTCACATTAAAAATCAGTTGTCACGATATTGCTGATTCGGATCCAATACCGGCCATGAGAAGACCGATGCGCTCGACTTTTTCGGCATCATCGATGTCGAAGGTATCCATAATGCGGCCGCCGAACAGCACGGTAATGCGGTCCGACAACGAGAGCGCTTCGTTCAGGTCACTGGTGACAAGCAGAATTCCGGCTTCGCTGCGCGCCTTCAAAAGGACCCGCCAGATCTCCTCGGTGGCACCGACATCGAGACCCTGGGTCGGCTGTTCGGCGACAATCAAACGGGGTCTGCGGTAAAACTCACGCGCAAGGACTATTTTCTGAAGATTGCCGCCCGACAGCTGCCGCGCCAAGCTCGAGGGTTCCGGCGGCTGAACATCGAATTCCATCATCAATTCCCGGGTCTTGGCTTCGGCTTTGCGGCGCAGCAGCCAGGGCCCCATGGAAAACCCCTGCCGCGTCGTCAACAAAAAATTTTCCACCAGGTCCAAGTCTAGGCAAGTGGCCAGGCCACGGCGATCCTCCGGGATGTAGATGAGATTTCCGTCCCAACTGTGCCGGTCATAAAAGTGGTCCCAATTTTTACCCAGGATTTTAATTGTCCCGGAAGCGGGTCGCCTCAATCCGCAGATGGTTTCCACCAGGGGTTTTTGACCGTTTCCGGCCACGCCGACAACGCCCAGGATCTCGCCCTGGCGCAACTGCAGGTGAATATCCGTCAGGCCGCTGCCGCTCAGGCGATCGACATACAAGACCGTCTGTCGCGGTTCGAGCGGTTCCTTCTTAACCTGCAGCACA
>JAQAZR010000119.1:0-2685 GCA_032127235.1 Deltaproteobacteria bacterium | reverse complement strand
AACGAGATGAAAATCGCTTTGGCACAGGTCAATCCGATAATCGGAGATTTCTCGCATAACGTCGAGCGCATCCGGCAGTGCGTCGATCAGGCCATTGCGCAGTCCTGCGACCTGGTCATTTTTTCGGAGCTGGTCATTTCCGGATACCCGCCGCAGGACCTGGTCGAGAAGAAAGATTTTGTCGACGCCAATATCGCCAGCCTCAACCGCATGCTCGACACCATCCGCGGCATCGGCGTCATCTGCGGCTTCGTTGATCACAATCCGGCTGATGAAGGCAAGCGGGTGTGCAATTCCGCCGTTCTGTTCGAAGACGGTCAAATTCGACATCAGGTTCAAAAGCGTCTTCTTCCGACCTATGATGTGTTCGACGAGAGCCGCTACTTCGAGCCGGGCCGCGAGAGTCGCAGTTTTTACTACAAGGGAATGAGGATCGGGCTGACGATATGTGAGGACCTCTGGAACGACAAGGACATCTTCAAGCGCCGGATCTATCATTTCGATCCGGTGGATGCCATGGTCAAGGATGGGACGGAATTGATCGTCAACATATCCGCCTCGCCTTTTCACGCGGGTAAAATCGGTTTCAGAAAAAATATGCACGCCGCCATCGCCAAGAAGTACGGCGTGCCGCTGGTTTATGTGAACCAGGTCGGCGGCAACGACAGCCTGCTCTTCGACGGCCTCAGCGCGGTTTTCGACCGGCAGGGCCGGATGGTGGCCCGGGCCAGGGATTTCGCCGAGGACCTGATCGTTTACGACACGGCTGCAGAATCGGCCGTGATGCGGGAGGTCGCTGCCTCTGAAACCGAAGCCGTTTTCAAGGCGCTGGTAATGGGCACCCGCGACTACGTTACCAAGTGCGGTTTCTCAAAGGCCGTGATCGGCCTTAGCGGCGGAATCGACTCGGCCTTGACGGCCGCAATCGCGGCCCACGCCCTCGGCCCCGACAATGTGATCACCGTTTTCATGCCGTCCGCATACACTTCCGGCGACAACTTCGAGGACACGCGCCAGTTGGCCCGCAATCTGGGCGTAGGCCTCGAAACGATCCCGATCGACGACATCTTCAGTGAATTTCTCAAAGACCTGATGCCCGCCTCTGATAACCGAGAACCGGGCATTACCGAACAAAACATCCAGGCCCGCATCCGGGGGACGATTTTGATGGCGATCTCCAACGCGCGGGGGTGCCTGCTGCTTTCAACCGGAAACAAATCCGAGCTGGCCGTCGGCTATTGCACCCTTTACGGTGACATGAGCGGCGGGCTGGCGGTCATATCCGATGTGCCCAAGACGATGGTTTACGACCTGGCGCAGTTCATTAACCGGGACCAACTTGTTATTCCCGCCCGTATCATTTCGAAGGCGCCGTCGGCGGAACTCAAGCCCGACCAACGCGACGACGACGACCTGCCCCCCTATGCCGTACTCGATCCGATCCTGAAGGGCTACATCGAAGACGACCTCGGCATTTCCGAATTGGTGGAAATGGGATTCGACCGGCAGCTGGTGAGCGAGATTGTTGCCAAGGTCAACCGGAACGAGTATAAACGATATCAGGCGGCGCCGGGTCTCAAGGTGACCTCAAAGGCTTTCGGATACGGGCGGCGGTATCCGATTGCCCAGGGGTACGCACCCGCTTAAGGGGTCACAATAAAAATAAGGTGGCGATTTTGGGCGTTGAGGCGCCCGGCCGGCAAGGCGCTAAAACTCGGCCTATCTGGATATTCCAAGTTTTCGCACCGGCGTCCGGAGGGGATGCATTGGCGTCCTAAATGCGACGTTATTTTTAAGTGAGCCCTGAGAGCGCTCAGGGCCGGCTGTAGCCGAGGCGTTTTCCCTGCCACGTGTCCCGCTGCTCTAAGGTTGTCTTAATCATGTCGAGGGTTTCACGCTTGCGGAGGGACCATTTTGGCGCGACGAGCTCCGCGGGGTGTGGATCTCCAGTCAGGCGCTGAATGACCACCTGTTCAGGCAGGTATTCCAAAAAATCGCAGACCAGTTCGACATACGCTGCCTGCGAGAGACAGCAATAAGTGCCCGCGCGGTAAAGCCTGTCGAGCGGTGTACCGCGGACGACATACAGCAGGTGCAGCTTGACGCCCGCGACCGGCAGACCGGCCAGGAATCTGGCCGTGGCGAGCATCTGGGCGCGGTTCTCCTGCGGCAGACCCAATATGACGTGGGCACACACCTTCAGGCCGCGTGCCTGCGTGGAGTCGACGGCTTTCTGAAAACAGGCGACATCATGGCCCCGGTTTATGAGAGCCAGCGTGGTGTCGTGAGCGGACTGCAGACCGTACTCGATCCAGACCAGGTGATCGGCGGCATAACCGGCCAGCAGGTCGAGCACCGGCTCGGCGACACAGTCCGGGCGGGTCCCGATGGAGAGGCCGACGACATCATCGACGGCCAGGGCCTCGTCGTAAAGCCGCCTGAGCTTAGGCACCGGGGCGTAGGTGTTTGAAAACGACTGAAAATAGGCGATGAACTTTTTGGCCTTGTACCTGCGGGAAAGAGCTGCTTTGCCCTTGAGCAGCTGTTCGGTGATGGAGAGACCGGCAGCATGGGCACCGGTTCCCGATCCATTTTCATTGCAGTAGATGCAGCCGGCGGTCGACACCGTTCCATCGCGGTTGGGGCAGGTGAGTCCCGCATCGACGCTTATTTTTTGAACGCGGC
>JAQAZR010000118.1:0-3163 GCA_032127235.1 Deltaproteobacteria bacterium | reverse complement strand
ACCTGGAGTCCTGCTGGATTTTGTTGCTGGAGGGTTACGACTCGGATAGCATTGCTGCGTGACCAGCCGGCCGCGCCATCCCCTCAGAGTCGTCGAGTCCCGACGGATAACCCTGGTCGCGGCCACCCCCGAGTTGGTCGCCGCAGACCTGGCGGAAAGAATCGACCGTTTTGCAAATGATCGGAAGGCTCTCGATCGCATGGCAGATCAGGCCAGAAAACTCGGCCGCCCCGAAGCCGCGCGCCTGATCGTCGACGACTGTTATACGTTGCTACTGGAAACTTGAAACCCGGAACCCAGAATTCGGAACCCGGAACCCGACATCATGTACCGTAAAAAATACCACATCCACTTCGTCGGCATCGGCGGCATCGGTATGAGCGGCATCGCCGAACTGCTGTTGAACCTCGGCTACACCGTGTCGGGATCCGACCTCAAGTCATCGGAGATCACGGAACGGTTGAAGCGCTTCGGCGGACACATTCTCAAGGGCCATGCCGAAGACCAGGTCGGCGACGCCGACGTCGTGGTCGTCTCTTCCGCCGTGGATGCAGACAACCCGGAAGTCCGGGCCGCCCGCCAGGCATCGATCCCGGTCATTCCGCGGGCCGAAATGCTGGCCGAGTTGATGCGGCTGAAGTACAGCATCGCGGTCGCCGGCGCCCATGGTAAAACGACCACAACCTCGATCGTTTCCGCCGTGTTGGACCGCGGCGGGCTCGATCCGACGGTGGTGATCGGCGGCAAACTCAAGAGCATCGGCACCAACGCCCGTCTCGGCGAAGGCGAGTTTATCGTGGCCGAAGCCGACGAAAGCGACGGCTCTTTTCTGAAAATGTCGCCGACCATTGCCGTGGTCACCAACATCGATCGCGAACATCTCGATCACTATCCGGACCTGGACGCGATCAAATCCGCTTTCCTCGATTTCATCGACCGTATCCCTTTCTACGGCCTGGCGGTTCTGTGCCTCGACAACGAGTCGGTTCAGAGCCTGATCCCCGAGATCAAGAAACGTTACACGACCTACGGAATGAGCACCCAGGCCGACGTTCAGGCCCGCAACGTGATCTTTGAAGGGCTGCGGAGCCGGTTCACCCTTTACCACAAGGGGGAGCCGTTGGGGGACATTCGACTGAATCTGCCCGGTATTCACAATGTTTACAATGCCATGGCCAGCGTGGCGGTGGGCTTAGAACTCGGCATACCGTTTGAGACCGTCAAGGCGGCCCTCGAAACCGTGGAGGGGGTGCAGCGACGTCTCGAAATCAAGGGGGATGTCAACGGCATCACGATCGTCGACGACTACGGCCACCATCCCACCGAAATAAAGACCACATTGCAGGCCGCCAAAGAGGCCTGGCCGGACCGGCGTATGGTGGTCGTATTCCAGCCGCACCGTTACAGCCGCACCCGGGCTCTTTTTGACGAATTTACCCGTTCCTTCTACCAGTCGGATGTGCTGCTGGTCCTGCCGATCTATTCGGCCGGTGAAAAAGTGATCGAAGGTGTCGACAGCAACTCCATGTGTGACGGCATTCGCCAGCACGGCCACAAAGAGGTGATCTGCAAGGACACCATCGCGGCGGCCGTGGCCGGTCTGAAGGACATTCTCGTTCCGGGGGACATCCTTCTGACGCTGGGTGCGGGCGATGTGTGGAAGGTCGGCGAGGAAGTTCTGCGGGAACTGGGAGCGCAAAAGGGCGGGAAAATTGGCGACGTCCTTATGTGATGGTTACAGGTGATGGGTAACAGGTAAAGGGTTTTAAGTGTTAGGTTATCGGTTTTAGGTTATTGGAAAAGGGTCATAGGTAATAGGTGGTGGATGAGGTCATTTTAAAAAAGATTTTAATTCCTTGACCCATAACCCATTAGCCCTGACCCATCACCTGGGTTTTTTTTACCCATAACCTCTTACCCATCACCAATTACCTTTGTAACGGAAGTCAATTACGGAGCGAGACCGGATTCGATGCCGCTGAGTCCTACGGATAAAAAATGGTTGGCCGAACAGTTCGGCCGCCATGTGCGTTTCGACGAACCGATGACCCGGCACACCTATTTCAGGGTCGGCGGTCCGGCCGAGGCTTTCGTAACACCGCCCGATACGGCTGTCCTGGAGAAGTTGATGCGCTGGTGCAGGTCGGGCCGACAGCCTTGGATGGTCATCGGGGGCGGTTCGAATCTGCTCGTAAAGGACGGCGGCATTGGCGGCGTCGTCATCAGCCTGAGCCGATGCCTGAAAGATATCCAGTCGGAAGAAGACGGCAGCGGCATCCGGTTGACGGCTCAGGCCGGGGTCAAACTGCCGTCCCTCTGCCGGTACTGCATCGAGCGCGGTTTTACGGGGTTGAACTTCGCGCTCGGCATCCCAGCAACGGTGGGTGGTGCGATCGTCATGAACGCCGGAACGGCCCGGGGGTCGATGGCGGATGTCCTGGCGTCGGTCGGCTGCCTGCAAGCAGACGGCCGGTGGGTTCGCTTCGACCGTCGCGAACTCGATATCTCCTACCGGTCTCTTTCCTGGAAAAGGAGCGAGCCGAACGGCGATGACGAAACCCCGATCATTGTCGACGGCTCTTTCTCACTGAAACCGGGGGATGCGAAAATGCTGGCAGACGAAGCCGGGGAGATCCTGAAAGTGCGAACGGCTCAGCAGCCCCTCGACCAACCGAGCGCCGGGTGCTTCTTTAAAAATCCGGCCCCGGATCGGTCGGCCGGCGAATTGATCGAAAAGGCCGGCCTCAAAGGGCGACAGATCGGCGGTGCACGTGTGTCAACCCGGCACGCCAACTTCATCGTCAACGGCGGCGGAGCGACCGCCTGCGACATCCTGGCCCTCATGGCACTGGTACAGAAGAGGGTGACCGAGAAGTTCGAGGTTGAACTCGTCCCCGAGGTGAAAATTGTTGGGCATTAGACGCAATAGGCAAAACCGTTTCAAATCACAGCGACCGGGAAAAAACCGTTACTGGATCTCCAGCGGGCTGAAACTGGCGGCCGGAGGAATCGGTGTGGCCCTGCTCAGCATCATTTTTATTTTCTGCCACGATGTGATCACCCAGTGCGATGCGTTCAAGACCAGGACGGTTACGGTGACAGGCAACTATCGCCTGAATCGAGAAGAGATTTGCGAACGGGCCGGAATCCTCCCCGGTTCCAA
>JAQAZR010000117.1:0-10643 GCA_032127235.1 Deltaproteobacteria bacterium | reverse complement strand
TCGTCGTCCTTGTGTCCGTCAAAGCCGGTTGAAACAAGCACGAAACCGGGATGAAACCGCTCGAAGTCTTTGGCCAGGGTTTCCTCCACCAAGGCCGTGTACTCCGCATCGCCCTGGCCCGGCAGAACCGGGTTATTTTTGGTGTACCCGTAACCGGGTCCGGAGCCGAATTCGAACTCTCTGCCGGTGCCCGGAAAGGCGAAGGTGGGGTGTTCATGGATGGAGTAGTAAAACACGGTCGGATCCTGCTCGAAGATGTGCTGGGTGCCGTTACCGTGATGGACGTCGAAGTCGATGATACCGATTTTTTCGATTTGCCACTTTTGCTGCAGATAGCGCGCGGCAATGGCCACGTTGTTGAAGTAGCAGAAGCCCAAGGAATGGTCCCGCTCGGCGTGATGGCCGGGAGGACGCACGGCACAAAACGCATTGTCGATTTCGCCCTCCATCACCATGTCGATGGTCCGCAGGATGCCGCCCACGGCCAGAAATGCGGCATCATAGGTGTCGGCGCACATTTGGTTGTCCGGATGTTCGAAGACCCTTTTCCCAGAGAAACAGGTGTCGCCGAAGCGGTCGATGTAGGCACTGTCGTGGACGGTCTCGATCCATCGTCTTTGTGCGGGGTTGGCTTTGATGCGGACCAGTTTGGGCAGCAGCCCGCCCTCTTCGATACCTTGGTAGATGGCCGTGAGCCGTTCCGGTAATTCAGGGTGGTACGGGCCGGTTTCGTGGAGCAGAAACCTTTCGTCATAAAGGAAGCCTGTTTTTCTCATATAGCCATCCGAGATTCAGTGTGTGAACCTATTTGACGATCTTTTGAAAGATCTGGAAAGCGGCCTGAACCGACCGGCTGTCTTCCGGCAGCTCAATCGTGGGACGGCCGTTGAGATCGAATTCATAAATCGCATCATCGGCGGGAACAGTCCCCGCCAGTTCGAGTCCGCCTTTTTTTAATATGTCGAGCACCGTTGAGGAGGGCGGCTCCTTGGCCTGATTGATCACGGCGCAGCTCTTGCCGACGACGATGTTGAGTTCGCTGGCCAGTTTGTTGATGCGAACAGCGGCCTGGATGCTGCGGCGCGACGTATCGGAAACCACCAGGAGCACATCCACGTTTTTGGTGGTCAGGCGGCTGATATGCTCCATACCGGCCTCGTTGTCCATCACGACGAAGGGGTAGTTGTTTTGGATGCGATCGAGAAAATTGGTCAGAAGACTGTTGGCCGCGCAGTAGCATCCGGCACCCTCCGGTTGGCCCATGACGATCAGGTCGAACCCGTTACTTTCGACGATGGCCTCTTCCAGCCTCATTTCCATGAAAATATCCTTGGTCATCCCGCTGGGGACGCTCCCTTTCTTCATGTCTTCGCGTGCGCCCCCGACGGTGCACGCGACGTTCAATCCCAGCACTTCGTTCAAGTTGGCGTTGCAATCGGCGTCCACGGCCAGAATAGGGGTCTTGCCATTTTTGACCATATATTTGATCAACAGACCGGCCAGGGTCGTTTTGCCAGTACCGCCCTTACCGGCCAGAGCAACCGTATACGTCATTGGGTTTCTTCTCCTTAGGTTTTGATGTTAACACAGATTTCGACTGTTTTGAAATTGTTTAGGCCAGTTGGGTCAAACAGTCAAGGGGGATCGTTGAGGAGAACGAGCAGAAGGTGATTTCCAGCGCGCCAATGGTGTGTTCAAAAGCGCCATGATTCAGAAAAGGCATGCCGGAGAAGGGTCCTCAAATCCCTTGCAAAAGGCGCAGATCATATGCTAATTGTACATTATTTTAAATTCAATAATTACGGATTCTTAAAAAATATCCTGGCAGTGAAAACTCAAGCCGGTTGCTCCGGGGTGATCGTAATGACCGCCGGTTGCGAGCCGCTTCAGTCTGCGGGGACCCACCACTTAACCGATAGAGGAGAGGCACAATGGACTTCGAGCTGAACAAGACGCAGAAGGATATCCAGAAGGCGGTCAGGGAATTCACCCGGGGAGAGTTCGATAAAGACCTGGTGCTGGAGCTGGAGAGAAAACACGAATTCCCCGAAAAAATCTGGCGCAAGGCCTGTGATCTCGGCCTGGTCGGCGTTCATTTCCCCGAAGAATATTCCGGGCAGGGGCTCGGATGCCTCGAGGACATTCTGGTGGTCGAGGAGTTGTGCCGCGGCGATTCGACCATGGGCAGCGCGGTTGCCCTCTCGAGTTTTGCTTCGGAAATCGTTCTGCATTGGGGCAGCGCCGAAATGAAGCAGAAATATCTGCCTGCCGTGACCGAAGGCCGCATGCTCTCGGCCGGGGCCTTCACCGAACCGGACCACGGGTCCGACATCACCAGAATGGACACCACCGCCGTCAGAGACGGTGATGAGTGGGTCATCAACGGGACCAAAACGTTCATCACCAACGGCGGGCTGGCCGGGTTTTATTCGGTCATGTGCCAGAGCGACCCAGAGGCGCGTCCCACCTATCGCGGGATCAGTTTGATACTGGTTGAGGCCGATCGCCCAGGGCTGTCGACCGCGGACGTGGGGCAGAAAATGGGCATCCACATGATGGCCACGACGGAAGTGAACTTCAAAGACGTGCGGGTGCCGGCGGCCAACCTGATTGGCGAGGAAAACAAGGGCTTTTACCATGTGCTGCATTTTTTCGACGAAAGCCGGATACAGGTTGCGGCCCAGGCGCTGGGAATCGCACAGGGCGCTTTCGACCGGGCAATCGATTATGTGAAGAAGAGAGAGCAGTTCGGCAAGAAAATCGCCCAGTATCAAGTGACCCAGCACAAACTGGCGGACATGGCCACAAAAATAGAACTGGCGCGGCTGATGACCTACAAGGCGGCTTGGAATTTCGACCAGGGCCGCATCGATCCCAAGTTGACTTCAATGGCGAAGATGTATGCGGCCCGAACGGCGGTCGAGGTGGCCGACGAGGCGATCCAGCTGCTGGGCGGTTACGGCTACATAACCGAGTATGAAGTCGAACGGTTCTATCGGGATGCCAAGATTACCGAGATTTATGAAGGCACAAAGGAGATCCAGAAAAACACGATTGCCGGTGCATTGCTGGGCAATCTGAAGTAAACAGTGCTCATCCATAAACGGCATCTTTCGGCCCGGGCCGGCGTTCTCGCTCTTTGCAATCCTCAACGTAGCTTTGCTACGCCTGCGGTTGCAAAATCGCTGCGGCCTTGGCCGGGGCCGAAATCTACCATTTCTGAATGGACACTGAGAAATTGTCTAAGACAATTTTTAATAAACTTTTTTTCTTCGAAAGGGCACTGCGATACACTTTTCAGCGAGAGGAGGAAAGCCATGCTAGATATCGTCAAGAAAGCCATGCTGACCGGGATCGGGATGGCTCTGCTGGCCAAGGATGAGATGGAAGAGCTGGCGCGCGAGGTCGTCGAAAAAGGGAAGATGACCGAGCAGGACGGCAAGAAATTTCTGAACGAACTGCAAAAAAGATATGAAGATGTGCAGGGCAACCTGGAAAACCGGGTGGAGAAATCGGTCAAAGGCATCCTGAAAAAGATGGATGTCGTCACCGGCGAGGAGCTGAAAGCCATCAAAAAGGAGATCAGGGAATTGAAGAAGGCGATCAACAAGGACGCCGAGACCGCTTGATCATCCGTTAACGGGCCATTGTCCCTATCAGGGTTCACTTAAAAATAACGTCACATAGTGGACGTCGATGCATCCCGCCCGGCTGCGGTGCGAAAACTTTTAATATAATGATATTAAAGCGTTTTCGCGTTTTGACGACCGGGCGCCGCAACGGCCTAAATGGCGGCCTTATTTTGCGTGAACCCGTGTGCTTGCGGGATTGAAAACAGCAGGCGAGACCTTACATGCTGAGCATCCGAAAAATCGGCGTCATCGGCCGGACGTATCGCAATTTGAACCGCTACCGGCAGATTCTGGCCGTTTTGCTCAAATACGGCTTCGGCGATTTGCTGGAACTGCTGAAGCTCGACCAGTACGTTGCCGCCGGATTGCAGCTGATATCCAAAAAACAGCCGCTCAAGGTCGAAAGGCTCACCCGGCCGCAGGGATTGCGGATGGCCCTCGAAGAGCTCGGTCCGACTTACATCAAGCTCGGACAGATTCTATCCACCCGTCCGGACCTGATCCCGGTCGACTTTCTACAGGAACTCTCCAAGCTTCAGGACAAGGTGCCTCCGTTTCCCGCCCACGCCGCCCGTCAGATCATCGAGACCGAGCTAGGGGTTATGCTCGAAAATCTGTTTGCCCAATTCGACGACACACCGCTGGCATCGTCCTCCATCGGCCAGGTGCACCGGGCCCAGTTGCAAGACGGTCGGGAGGTCGCGCTCAAGGTCCAGCGGCCCGGCATCCAGAAAGTCATCGAGGTCGATCTCGAAATCATGCTCCATCTGGCGACCTTGATGGAACACCACATCGAGGAACTGGCCTTCCACCGCCCGATAAAAATTGTCGAAGAATTTGCCCGGACACTGGAAAAAGAGCTCGATTACCTCCTCGAAGCCGCTAACATGGAACGAGCGGCGCTCAACTTCAGTGACGACCCCTCAACTTACATTCCGGCCGTCTTCCGAGAGCTGTCAACAACAAGGCTCCTCACCACCGAGTGTGTCAAGGGGATCAAGGTTTCGGACATCGAGCAGCTCGATGTCGCAGGACTCGATCGCAAGTTGATCACCTCGCGCGGGGCCGACATTTTGCTGCGCATGATCTTTGAACACGGTTTCTTCCAGGCCGATCCCCACCCCGGCAATATCTTCGTCTTGCCGGACAACGTCATTTGTCTGATCGATTTCGGGATGGTGGGTTCCGTCGACCGACAAACCCGCGAGACCTTTGTCGATCTTCTCGACGGAATCGTCAAAAAGGACGCGTCGAAAGTCGCCAATGTCCTGCTGCAAATCACGGACTGGGAGGAAGAACCGGACAGTCGCGCCTTCGAAATCGACGTCACCGATTTCATGGCCTATCATCTCTTCAGACCCCTGAAAGACGTTCGTATCGGCAAACTGCTCCATCATCTGCTGGAGCTGGCATCGCGCCACCGGCTCCGGATTCCCCCGAATATCTTCCTGATGATGAAATCCATGACCACCGTTGAAGGTGTGGCGCGCATGCTCGATCCGGAATTTGACCTCTTCAGCCGGGCCGCACCTTTTATCAGGAGTGTTCTCCTGGAGCGGTATTCACCGCAGCGCCTGTCGACCGATGCGTTTCAGATGACCGCAGATCTAATAAAGTTCACCCGGCGGTTCCCTCAAGATTTACTCGACATCGCGCGCCTGGCTCGCCGGCAGCAGCTCTGCCTCAAAATAGAAGACCGGGGGCTCGAGCGCACCCTTTCCACCCATGACCAAATCAGCAACCGCCTCTCTTTTTCGATCATCATCGCCGCCCTGATCATCGGTTCGGCGTTGATCGTGATATCCGAGATCCCTCCCCTGTTTTACGGAATATCGTTGATCGGCATCATCGGCTTCACCGCCGCCGCCCTGATGGGTATCTGGCTGCTGGTGGCGATACTGCGCAAGGGAAGGCTTTAATGATTCTCAATTAAACTACGGTGTACCCTGGCCCTTCGCCGCCTTCAGGGCAGGTCCAGGTGATGTTGCGATAGGGGTCCTTGATATCACACGTCTTGCAGTGAAAACAGTTGGAAGGGTTGAGTTTGAGCCGTCTCTCGCCTGTTCCTGCATCGGTTTCGATTTCGTAAACATTGCCGGGACAAAAGCGCGTGCAGGGGCTGCGATAGGTGTCGAAGCACCGGGTGACGCACAAATGGGTGTCGTGAACAATCAGATGCGACGGTTGATCCTCGCGGTGTTTGGTTTTTGAAAGATACACGCCGGTCAGTTTGTCGACATACAGGCTATCGTCATAGGCGGATTTGTCCGGACTTTCATTGCCGGTGGTTGCGCCGGCTTTGAAGGCCTCGAGGATCGTGCAGTCTTCCTCAAGGGGCATCCGTTCGATCAATCCGCGACCCTTGCTGACGTATTGGGCCCCCAGATGAATGAATTTGACCGCCCCCTTTTTGGCAAGCGCCTGGGCGAAATTTCTGCCCTCGTAGATTTCTTTTTTCAGCCAGCCGGCGTCAAAGAGGGTCTGGTAGGCGTCCAGGGATTCTTCGGTGAAGCTGTTTCGGGCGATGGCCGCGATGATGGCTTCGGCGGCCAGCATGCCGGATTTCATGGATACATGGATTCCCTTTAGGGCCGGCGAGTTGTGCATCGCCGCACTGCCGCCCACGAAAACGCCACCGTTGGCCGACAGCTTGGGGATGCTGAAATAACCGCCTGTGGAAACCGTCCGGGCACCCTGTTCGATGACCTTGCCGCCCTGGATGATAGCGGACACGAATGGGTGGCGTTTGAACCGGATGAACATATCGTAAGGGTCGATCAGCGCATCTTCATACCCCAGACCGGTAAGGTATCCGATGGCGATCTTGTTGTCCTGCATCTCATAAATAAAGCCGCCTCCGGGCGTATTCATGCCGAGCGGGTAGCCAAGGAAGTGGATGTCGTTGCTCTTGCCGGTTGCAAAGTAATGGTTGTCCGGCAGCTGAATGACCTCCTTGACCCCGGTTTCGTATACCTGAGGCATCCTGTCGGCGGCGATGTTCATTTTTTTTTCGATTTGTTTGAAAAGGCTGCCCCGGGCGCCCTCGCCGAAAACCGTCACCTTGGCCTTAAGGTCGATTCCGGGTTCGAAGTTGGTTTTGTGTTCGCCCTCTTTACCGAGCCCCTTGTCGCCGGTGCGAATCCCGGTTACCGTTTGGCCTGTTTCGTCGTACAGAACTTCGTTGCCGGCAAATCCCGGGAAGATATTAACCCCCATTTCCTCGGCTATTCCGCCCAGCCAGCGGCAGAATTTTGACAGGCTGATGATGTAGAACCCCTTGTTATGGAGGTAGCGCGGCACCAGGAAGGCACGGAAAGCGCGGTTTCGGGTCAGATAATAGAAAGCATCGCTTTGAACGACGGCTTCAACGGGACACCCCCTTTCAATGTGATCCGGCATGAGTTCATGCAGGGCCCTTGGATTGAGAATGGCCCCGCTGACCGAGTGCGCGCCGATGTCGGCACCTTTGTCGATCAAGGCCACTTCGATGCTCATGTTTTTTTCCCGTGCCAACTGCATCAACCGGACGGCGCCTGCCAGACTGGCGGGGCCACCACCGACGAACACTACGTCGAAATCAATGGATTCCCGTTCGGCACTCATTATTCGGCTCCTTCACCCTGGGATTCACGAAAAAAAGTTCGCAATTGCGGCTCTGTTTAGCATGGCGGGTGAATTTTGTAAATTGGGAAGCGGTCTTGAAATCCGGTCAATCAGGATTACTATCTTAAGGCAATTAACGTTCTGTTGCTTTTATTGGTAAAACCGAAAGGAGGGTGATGTATGGATCGCGTAAAGCTTGAATCTGTAGCACGGCAGCTTGTTGCAGACGGAAAGGGGATCCTGGCGGCCGATGAGAGCGAGCCCACAATCAAGAAACGTTTCGACAGCATCGCGGTCGAATCGACCAAAGAAAACCGTCAGGCCTACCGGAATTTACTTTTTACGACACCGAATGCCGAAAAATACATCAGCGGGGTGATTTTGTTCGAGGAAACCCTGCGGCAGAAATCTTTAGACGGTGTCGCGTTTCCGCAGCTGTTGAGTGGCAAGGGGATTCTGCCCGGGATCAAGGTCGATAAAGGCGCCAAGTCTCTGGCCGGATTCAGTGGTGAAAAAATCACCGAGGGTCTGGACGGTCTGCGCGAACGCCTGGCCGCCTACAGGGATCTCGGGGCGACATTCGCCAAGTGGCGTGCAGTGATCACCATCGGCAAAGACATACCGAGTCAATTTTGTATCGATGCCAACGCTCACGCACTGGCACGCTACGCTGCGCTGTGCCAGGAAGCCGGCCTGGTGCCGATCGTCGAACCCGAGGTGCTCATGGATGGACCACATGACATACAGCGGTGTCAGGACGTGACGGCCGCCACCCTGAAAGGTGTTTTCACCGCACTTTTTGAACATTGCGTCCTCTTGGAAGGTATGTTACTCAAGCCGAACATGGTTCTATCCGGAACAGAGTGTCCGAAACAGGCCGGTGTCGAGGAAGTGGCCGAAAGGACAGTGCGCACGTTCCGGCAGGTCGTGCCGGCGGCCGTGCCCGGGATCGTCTTTCTTTCAGGCGGCCAGAGTTCCGTGTTGGCGACCGAGCATCTGAATGCGATGAACGCACTCGGAAAGCCTCCCTGGGAACTCAGCTTTTCCTACGGTCGGGCCTTACAGGAGCATGCCCTCAAAGCCTGGCAGGGGCGGGCCGATGCAGTTACCGCCGCCCAGAGAGTGTTCCACCATCGGGCCAGTTGCAACGGCGCTGCGCGTTACGGCAAATACAACAAGGCGATGGAAGATAAGGCCGCTTGATACGAGCGGGAAGCCGGAGTGACGGATCGATGATCGTCGGCATGACGGACACAAGACCGACAAAAGATTTCTTTACATTTGTGATGTCAATCTATTTTAACCATTTGCCCGTGGATTTGACTCTCTTCTGCAAGTCAGCTTCCGTTGACCGGTTCGGTCGGACCGTCAGGTGATGAACGACTTCTGGCACTGGTGGCAGCACATTCCTCAACACCTTGACCCGGTTATTTTCGATATCGGCGGATTCAAGCTGCAATACTATGGGCTGATGTATATCGTCGCTTTTGTCGTGACGTATCTGCTGGTCACCTACCGGCTTAAACACGAAGAGCGGTTCCAGTTGACCCCCGACCAGGTCCAGGCGCTTATCACCTCCATGATGCTGGGGGTCATCGTCGGCGGTCGTCTCGGATACGTGCTCTTTTACAATCTGCCCTATTACCTCAAGCATCCGCTGGAAATCATTCTGCCCTTCGACCTTTCTAACGGATTCAAGTTTACCGGTATTACCGGAATGTCTTTTCACGGTGGTCTGATCTGTGTCACCCTTTTCACCTGGCTCTACTGCCGTAAGAACGGCCTCAGTCTGCTCGAGGTGGCCGACCTTTTTATTCCCGCCATTCCGCTGGGATACACCTTCGGCCGAATCGGCAATTTCATCAATGGTGAACTTTACGGCCGGGTCACTTCGGCGCCCATCGGCATGTTGTTTCCTCTGGCGCCCGGCAGCCAGCTGAGGCACCCGTCACAGCTCTACGAAGCCCTGTTCGAGGGGGTTTTTCTTTTCGTGGTTTTGTGGAGCTTGAGACAAAGGGTCCGCATACCGGGGGCCATGCTGGCGCTTTACCTGATCGGTTACGGTACGGTGCGGTTTTTTATCGAATACTTCCGACAACCCGACGCCCACCTGGGATTTGTTCTTTTTTCATTTTCAATGGGGCAGTTACTGTGCCTGTTGATGATCGGTTGCGGAGCCTCTCTGCTGGTTTATCTGCACCGTCGGCAGAGGATTATTACAAACTCGTGCTGACGCGGGCATTTTTGCAATAACGGTAGGAAGCTGATTTATATCATCATGGCGACATTGATTCTCTACAACACACTGTCCCGCAGCAAAGAGCCTTTTCGGCCGCTGCACGAAGATTATGTTGGTCTGTACACCTGCGGGCCCACGGTCTACAACTATGCCCATATCGGCAACCTGCGAACCTATATCTTTGAAGATATTCTCAAGCGCGTGTTGCTCTACAACGATTTTCGTTTGAAGCATGTGATGAACATCACCGATGTCGGTCACCTGACCGGCGACCGGGACATGGGCGAAGACAAAATGGAAAAAGGTGCGGCGCGCGAGGGCAAAACCGCCTGGGATATCGCCGAGTTCTACACCCGGGCGTTCCAAAAAGACATGGATCAATTGAACATCCAGCCGCCGGACGTCTGGTGCAAGGCTACCGACACGATACCCGATCAGGTCGCACTCATTCGGACCCTGGAAGAAAGAGGCTACACTTACCAGACCGGGGACGGGATTTATTTCGATACTTCCCGCGTCGAGAATTATGCCAAATTGTCCAACCAGAATCTCGATGCGCTCCAGGAGGGGGCCCGGGTGGAAAAGAATCCCGCGAAGCGGAACCCGACCGATTTTGCGCTGTGGAAATTTTCACCCGAAGACGCCAATCGCCAAATGGAATGGGATTCCCCCTGGGGCAAGGGTTTTCCGGGCTGGCACATCGAATGTTCGGCCATGAGCATGAAGTTTTTGGATGACCATCTCGATATCCATTGCGGCGGGACCGATCACATCGACGTGCATCACACCAACGAGATTGCCCAGTCGGAGGCAGCCACCGGTAAGAAGTTTTTCAATTTCTGGATGCACGGGGCGTTTCTGAACATCGCCGGCGGCAAGAAGATGGCCAAGAGTGCCGATAATTTTTTGACCCTCGAAGCCATGTTCACCCAAAACGGAATCAGCCCGCTCGTCTATCGTTTTGCCGCATTTCTCACCCACTACCGCAAGCCGATGGAGTTCAGCGATGAATCTCTGGAGGCGGCGCACAACGGTCTGGCCCATCTGCAGAACCAGGTCCGCAGCCTCATGGACCTGCAGAAGGATGAGGGAAAAATTCTTCCGGATTTCAGGCTTCGGTTCATAGAGGCCATAAATGACGATTTGAACATGCCGCGGGCCATGGCCGT
>JAQAZR010000116.1:0-4560 GCA_032127235.1 Deltaproteobacteria bacterium | reverse complement strand
GATTTTTTTGGCCTTGGCCTGCTCCTGCTCCCGCGCCAACACTTGTTCAGCCCGCATCCGGCGGTCCTGGAGTACGGCGTACTCTTCGGCGTATTTGCGGCGCAATTTTTCGACCGCAAGATCCCTCTGTTCGCGGGCCGCCTGAGTCAGGCGCGCCCGGAAGGCGCCTTCGGTCTCGCCGGGAGAACTGGTCAGTTTAAACTTTTTAGACTGATATAAAATCAGCGGCCGGTTCTGGCGGACCCAGCGCAGCATGTCATTGCACCACTTTTTGTAATCGGCCGGCCGGTTGGCAGCGGCTGGCAGATCGGCAAACGCTGCACCGGGTAAGGGCGAACTGGCGATATCCCCGGGGGCCGCTCCTATCTCCAAGGCCTGGTCCCAGTCAACCGGCAGAGGTCCGTCTTCGATGGGAGCCGCCAGGGCAACGGCTTCGCTCACATCGATGCCGTAGCGTCGATCGCTGTAGTGGACATCGAGCCAGCCCCCCACCGCCGGAACATAAGACAGTCCCTGTCCGGCCCCTGAGGCCGGAAGATAAAACACCGCCACGTCCGTCGGCTGAAGGGGCGGCAAAACAGAGCCGGACTGCGCTGGTGAAGGCGGACCGGACGGCGGCACTGCGTTTGGTGTGGGTTGCACGGCGGCCTGCTCTGCCGAAACACCGGCCGTGAGGGCTTTAATCTGCTCCCGGGTCATCGGTCCGGCAAGAAACGACATCGTCCAGCGGGTCTCGAAAACCACCGGTTCACTGTCGTGCACGTTATGAAGCAGAAACACCCGCTTGCCGAGACCGGAGAGAATTTCGCCCATGCGCTGCCGATCGAACTGCGCACCGGCTGCCGCACCTTCGAGCCCTGCCATCACGCGCTCTTTGTCGTTCTCGGTCTGCAGCCGCCCGATAAACCAGGTCCCGGTGTTGGCGAGGCCCTTGTAGTCGAGATCAACCGGGTTCTGGGTAGACAGCACCACCCCGAGACCGAAAGCCCGGGCCTGTTTCAAAAGGGTTAGAAGCGGTTGCTTGGCCGGCGGATTTTTAACCGGCGGAAAAAAACCGTATATCTCGTCCATGTAAAGAATCGCCCGGAGACTGGCGGTACCCGGCTGGGTTCGCATCCAACCAAGGATTTCATTGAGAAGCAACGCGGTGAAGAACATGCGCTCGGCATCGGACAGGTGACTGATGGAAAAGATCAAGGCCCTGGGTTTACCCGCGGGTGTATGCAGCATCTGCCCGATATCCAACGGGTCTCCGGTCAGCCAGGCTTCAAAGCCGGGAGCCGCCAGCAGGTTGTTCAAGCGCAGGGCCAGCTGGAAACGCTCTTTGGAGGGATAAAACGACTCCAGATCCATCACACCGATGCGCTCGAGCGGTGGTTGCTGGATGGATCGGATGAGTCCCGCAAGGTCCAGCCCCCTGCCGGTACTCCAGGCCTGCTCGAAGATGTTGGACATCAAGATATGCTCTCGGCTGATGATCGTATCCGCGTCGATCCCCATCAGGGTCAAAAGTGCGGTAACCGTCGATTGGATCCGCTCCCGGAAGAGGTCGGCGTCCGATCGCATCTCCGGCGGCGGTGGAGCGAAACTGCGCAGCACATTGACCGGCAGACCGGCACTGCTGCCCGGAGTGTAGACGGCGAAATCGGCGGCTGCGCGCAACCGGGCGATGCGCTCCGGCTCCTGGTCCCATTCCGCCAGCCCCTTGCGCCACATGGCCGCTGTTTTTTCGGCAAACTGGTCGAGACCCCACCCCTGGCGGGCGGCGTCGCCGGGTTGAACCCAGGGCCGGAAGTCTTCGGGACGCAGATCAGGGAAACCGAGAAGCAGGTTGGGGATATCCCCTTTGGGATCGATGGCAATCACCGGGATATTGTCGATCAGCGCTTCCTCCAGCAGCCCGATCCCCAAGCCGGTCTTGCCGCTGCCGGTCATGCCGATGATAACGGCATGTGTCAGAAGGTCTTTGGAATCATAAAGGATCAGTTCATCTCTCCGTTTTCGGGCAGACGCGTCAAAGGCTTTTCCCAGGTAGAAAACACCCAATTTTTCGTAAGCTTTCATCGCAAACCTCCAATGGACCAAGCGGTTTCTTTAGAAAGTCCATAATCAAAAAAATTGAAACCCTGGGGCTGTAATTCATCGGCCATGAAGGAATCCCTGTTGAGAAGGCCTTTGCGCCGGAAAATCGATCCGGGAAGCGCCGCCGACGGTCTGGTGGCTTTCTCGTTTTGAGTTAGAACAGAAGCGTAAGGAATACAAGCACAAAAAAGGTTCCGCCTGTATTGACACAGAGGAAAACCGGATTAAGTTCAAAAGGAATTATGGGCATGGCCAAAGGTGTTGGGCCGATTTGATCGACAATGAATGCCGGAATTAAGGGCGACATGGCAATAGGAAGAATATTAAGGGTTTCGGTGACGCTTTCGAAAATAAATTCGTGGAAATCGGTATCAACCCCGCGGAAGTGGTTTCGAACCGCGAGGCCCGGATGGAGGATAGACCTGATTAAAAGTTGGGCGAGTATGCCAAGAAAATGACGCGCGTCATCAACCGTTAATCGACCATTAATAACTCGCCCTGGGAATAGTAAGGTCGAAGGTAAAAAGGCCCAGCATTGCCGGCTTGTAATTTTTTACGACCGGCACATTGGGCCCATTACGTGGACAGCTTTGAGAGACGTTATTTTCTGAGAGAGTCGCGAATCTCCTGCAGAAGCAAGACTTCTTCACTCGGTTTGGGCGGTTCTTCCGGTTTCTCTTCCTCCTTCTTTTTCATGGTATTGATACCCTTGACCATCATGAAAACCGCCCCGGCGACAATCAAAAAATCGAGCACTGTCTGGATGAAACTTCCGTAGTTCATGGTCGGCGCACCGGCCTTCTGGGCCTCAGCCAGGGTCTGGTAAGCTGTGGAGCCCAAATTGATAAACAGGGCCGAAAAATCCACGTTCCCCAGAAGTCTTCCAATCGGCGGCATGATCACATCGTTTACGAGAGAGCTGACGATCTTGCCGAAAGCGGCACCGATAATGATGCCAACCGCCATGTCGAGTGCATTGCCTTTGACGGCAAACTCTTTAAACTCTTTCATTAAGCCCATGGGTTTTCCTCCTTACAGAGATTTGAGAGTAAAAAAAGAACCTTTCCATACGGTAAGAGAAAGTTTAAAGCATGGTAAGGGTGCCGGTAAGAAAGTCAAGCAGTTTAATGGTATGACGGTCCACTGAGTTTTTTCACATCCTGAACAAAAAGAACGAGCGGTTTTATGGGCACCATTTTGCTGGCCGGTGGAGCCGAGTTTGGCGGAGAAATGGCGTCCTCCGACCGCAGGGCGCTCGAGCTGGCCGGGGGGTCTTCAGCCCGTGTCAGCATCATCCCTGCAGCAGCGGCGCCGGACAATAATCACCGGCGCGCCGGTAAAAACGGTGTGCGGTGGTTCCGCAGTCTGGGGGCGACCGCAGTGAAGGCCCTTCCGCTGATCGACCGGGTTTCGGCCGACGACCCCGGTGTGGTTAGAGACCTGCACCAATCGACGTTCATCTACATTCCAGGCGGATATCCCCGCTACCTGGAGCAAGCCCTGACCGGCAGTGTCGGGTGGGCGGCTATCTTAGAGGCGTATCAGAACGGTGCGGTGGTTGCCGGTTCCAGTGCCGGGGCCATGGTCCTCTGCAGTCATTACTTTGATCCCGATACCGATCAAGTGCACCAAGGATTGGGGCTGGTGCCCAATACCTGCTTCCTGCCCCACCACGGTGCCTTCAGGCATCAATGGGTCCCGCGTCTGGCCGCACTGCTGCCGACGACAGTCACGTTGATCGGTGTTGACGAAGAGACCGCCATCCTGAGCGGCACTGCAAGCGAAAAATGGGAGGTCTCCGGTAAGGGAGAAGCAACGGTTTACCACGCCTCCAGCACTGAACGGTATGAAGATGGAGCGGTCTTCTTACTTCCCGGGCAAAGCGGTTCAATTCTATTTTAATATAAGAGGAGCAAACCAATGCAGAAACATATACTGGTACTATCCGTAACAACCTTTTTGCTATGCGTTGGTCCGGCCCTGGCGGCGCCCAAACCGGAACTGTGGCAACACTGGACGGAAAACGATCCCGCCTCCGCCGTGCAGGTAGACCACTCGACCTGGGACCGGCTCCTGAAAACCTATCTGATCAACGGGCCCGATGGGGTAACCCTGGTTCGATACAGCCGGGTCTCGACAGCCGATCGCACGGCCCTCGATCACTACATCCGGCAGTTGATGCAGACAGCGGTGAGCCGACTCAACCGGAACGAACAGAAAGCCTTCTGGATCAATTTATACAACGCCTTGACCATGAAGGTCATCCTCGACCACTATCCCGTCAAGAGCATCCGCGACATCGACATTTCGCCGGGGCTTTTCTCCGACGGCCCATGGGGCAAAAAACTGGTCAGCGTAGAGGGTGAATCTATAAGCCTGGACGACATAGAGCATCGTATTCTGCGACCGATCTGGAAGGACCCCCGGGTCCATTACGGCGTCAACTGCGCTTCCATTGGCTGTCCGAACCTGCAACCC
>JAQAZR010000115.1:0-2884 GCA_032127235.1 Deltaproteobacteria bacterium | reverse complement strand
TCACCTGCCGCTTCTAAAAACGAACAAAGACAGCGTTCATCCACAAGTAGCTGGTCACATCATCAGTGTCCAGTTCATAAATGTGAATTTTTTTCGTTGGGCAAGGCCGCATCCCGCCCCGGCGGGATTTGCGGCGAGGCGTACTTTACGTACGTCGCAGCCGGAAACCTGCGGATAATCCCGCCGTAGGCGGGACCCAGCGGAAAAAAGGCCATTTATGGACGGACACTGTCAAACGGCAGCAAATTCCCGTCAGCGTCGAAGTCCATCGGCCCCCAGGCGGACTCCTGTTGTAAGTGCGGGTTGGGGTGGACCTCGTTTGCCAGGGCCGCCGAAACCTGCAACATCTCGAGATGTTTGGTGTCCCTGATACGCACGAGGCGTGCAGCTGCCGGACTGGCGAGTCCTGCCGTCGCCGCGCAGATCGCGATCGCTTCCCGGTCGTTTTCAACCGTGAGGGGAATGGCGGCCTTTTCAGGAGATATGGCCGTCACGGAGTTCTTGACCGTTTTTTTCATGTCCAGCGCATCGACCAGCCGTCTGGTGGTGACGTCCGCCAAACCGATACCGTTGCCGTTGCCGTCTGAACCGGGACTCAGGTCGCGCACGAAAATACGTTTGACGTGCGGGGTGGTGAAAAAATCGCCGACGAGATCACGATGCCTGCCGGTCACATTCGAATCCATCCCGATTCCGCTGATGTCTTTCCCGAATCGGTCCACCACGAGGATGTCGATATCGTCGAAGGGGATGCGGCCCATCATATCCGACGCTATTTTCAGCAATTTCTTTTCACCCGTCACGATATCCGCCGGCAGCAGGGCCTTGACCTGCGACAGGTCGCCGCAGCCATCCTCCAGCAGAGCCAGTCCGAACAAAACAGGGCATCGACCGAGGACCAAACGGGCGGCATCCTCGATAATACCGAAGCTGTGACGAACCGCCTGCCGATGAAACTCGGTCGCGCCGTCGGCCTTTCCGAGACCGATCGTCAGCATTTTACACAAGCCGCTCTCGATGTCGGCCCGAAATTTGGTGTGCGGTTTCACCCGGTTGATGACGACGATGTGATCAGCGGCCAGCGCCGGTCGGGAGAAAAAGATACGGGTGCCGTTGGCCAGACGATCGATACACTCTACCGTCATGTCCGCAACAATCGGTGCACCCAATGCGGCCTGGCTGATACCCAGATGTTGGAGCACGGCGCGTTGACCTTCCGCGGTCGCTCCGCCATGACTCCCCATGGCCGGCACGATGAAAGGCTCGAGCTTCTTTTCGCGAAGGTATTCGATGCAACCGCCGACCACCACGTCGATAGCGTTGATGCCGCGGCTGCCGACCGCAACGGCCACGGTTTCGCCCGGCCGGGTCAAGCCCTCTATGGCCAGTGAGGCCAGAGCGAAACTAACGGTCTGTGGCACGTCGCCGAGGGCTGCCCGATGAAGCGCCTGCCGGACCCGAGCCACTTCGGGATATGCTGTAGGTGTCGCCTTTGTCATGATGGTTCGGCCGAAAGAGGCGGTGTCATTGGTTTAAAAGAAGGATCTGGGGGGTGAGGTATTGCCGGCAGCTGCTGTCGCCTCTGCGAGGCAAGACGATTGGTGGGGCGCTCCGGAACCCTGCCAGAATTCGGAACCGGAGCGCGTTCTGAAATTCTTAGGTCTCTTCTACTGTGATGGCATTCTCTTCGCATACTTCAACGCAGCTTTCACAGCCGAGACATTCTTCAGCATTCACGGGAACGGATTTACCGT
The DNA here is from genome assembly GCA_032127235.1 of Deltaproteobacteria bacterium. GTDB lineage: Bacteria > Desulfobacterota > Desulfobacteria > Desulfobacterales > SG8-13 > JARFQH01. The sequence continues at coordinate 1,130 of JAQAZR010000115.1, read as the reverse complement.
CCTGCATCTCAAATACCTCGACAGGGCAAACGTCTACGCATTCTTCACATCCTGCACATTTTTCTTCGTCAACTGTGGGCGTAAAGGCCATAACCGACTTCTCCTTTCTTGAGATTTTGAAAGAAGGTGACCGAATCACCTGTTGTTTCCAATCACGAAGAAACGTCATTATACCAATTAAAAAGCCGCGTCAAGCCTTGATACACTTTTTGCGGCAACAAAATATAAAAAAATATAAGTATAATTATACTTTATAATTTCAGATTATTACATTATATTTAATCCTTAAAATCGGGAGAAGAACCAAAGCTTATCGTTCGACCCAGGCGACTACCGTATTTTTCAGCCGGGTGTCCAAATCTCCCTCGCTACCCGGCTCATCGAAAGGGGAAAAAGACCCTCGCAGGAGCGTATCGGGCGACTGTCCGGGAAAAAGGTATACCCTCAGTGTCGCACCGTCCGCGGAGCCCTCGACAGTTGGAACCGGCGGCCAGGTCAACTTGTCGGCCGCTTCGACGGCCTGTTCGTCATGCACCAGACCGCTCAAGCGTTCCAGCAACCCCCGCCGCCAGCTTTCCAAGCCCTCCGGCCGACCGCTGTCCACCGGCACGCCGGCTGCCTCTAAAACCTTGACGGCCAGGGCTCCCGTTTCGGTAAGATACTCCACAACCGATCGACTGGCGGTAACGAAAATGCCCGACGCCTCCGGGCCTCTTTGCACGGCATCGGCCACCGCCAGCAAAGCCCAGGCCCCGATCCGCTCCTTGAGCATGTAGTCCGCCCCTTCGCCGGGCGCAACCCTCAGAGCCCCGGTTTCCTGACGCGGGATCGCCTCGTCACCCCTTAGATGTCTGAAAAGCGTCTGTTCCATTTCGTCGGCCCGTTGCAGGTCCGTCACCAGGGAATCGTTCTGAACATCCATCTCCTGGGCAATGCGGAGCAACAACCGTGCATTCAGCAGTCGTGTTTCGTCAGGCGGTGTCTCAGTCCGGCTCTTCCCCTTTATGTCCGCCAGGATCCAAGCGCCGGATGTCTCGTCGAAAAACGGCCACCTGTCCTTGCGTGTCCTGAAATATGCCAGATCGATGCCGCGTTTGTCCCGGTGCAGGGCGGCCCAATTGCGAAAATCC
>JAQAZR010000114.1:0-5563 GCA_032127235.1 Deltaproteobacteria bacterium | reverse complement strand
GGGGGCAAGGAGGCCGAATTCGTGCATTCGGACATTGCGGCCGTGCGCAAGCCCAAGTGGTACCTGTTGGGAACCGAAGGGGCCATCCTGGGTCAATGGCAGGATGTCGCCACGTACAGCGTTGATCCGGTGCTCTATTTTAACCGGCACGACATCCCGGCCACCGAAATGACGCCGGATTTGACACTCTACCGCCGGCATGCTTCCGGCCAAATCGTTCCCCAAAAACTGGCGCAACCCGTCCGGCAGCATTATCTTTTTCATCAAAACCTGGCCGACCACCTGTTGGCGGGTGAACCGCTGATGGCGCCACTGGCGGATTCGGTGCGGGTGGTGGCGATTTTGGAGGCGGCCAAACGGTCGGCGGCAAACGGGGGGCGGCCGGAGGTGGTGGATGAATGAGCGCGTTCGCTGGGGGGTCCTGGGCAATGCCACCATCGCCCGCGTCTGTGTGATTCCGGCCATTCAAAAGTCCCGCAACGGGACCGTCGTCGCGTTGGCCACCCGCTCACCGGAAACCGCGCGCGAGGTTGTCCGACAATACGGGATTTCCCGTCTGTACGACAGCTACGCGGCCCTCTTGGATGACCGCGGGATCGATGCGGTCTATGTCCCCCTGCCGAATCATTTGCACCGGCCGTGGACGCTCGCCGCCCTTGCCGCCGGCAAACCGGTTCTATGCGAAAAACCGTTGGCCTGCAGTGCCGCGGAGGCCGATGACATGTCGCGTGCGGCTGCGGCAGCGGGGTTGCCGCTCATGGAAGCCCTGATGTACCGCTTTCATCCGCGCAGCCGCCGTATCCGACAGATGGTCAGGGACGGTGCCATCGGCACCCTGCGCCTGGTGCGGACGGCTTTTTGCTTTCGCATGGAAGACGACCTGATGCGCAGCGGCGACAACTTCCGGCTCCACCCGGCGACCGGCGGCGGAGCACTGCTGGATGTCGGCTGCTACGGCGTCAGCCTGGCGCGCTGGCTCTTCGATAGCGAACCGCTGCAGGTTCAGGGGCAAGCCGAAGTCAACGCCGCCGGCATCGATGTGCACCTGGTGGGAAGTCTTGCCTTTGCCGGCGGTGGCCTGGCCAGCCTGGAGGTCAGCTTCGTATCGGCACTGCAGCAGACCTACAGCGTCATCGGAAATGAGGGCGCCATCGACCTGCCCCATGATGCCTTCATACCATGGGAAAAAAAGGCCGTGTTCCGGCTGCGCGGGAAAAGCGAGGAAACCGGAAAAAAAATCGTTATCCCGGGCGCGGATGAATATCGGCTGATGGTGGAACACTTTGCCGATGCTGTCCAAGGCGCAGTTGCACCGGCTTATCCGGCCGCCGAAAGCGTGGCCAACCTGACGGTCCTCGACGCGCTGGCCGAGGCCGTGCGCAGCGGCCGGTCCGTGACCTTGTCGTAAAGCCGCACCATCGTAACGGATATACGGCAGTCAAATACCACCCCTAAAAGGGATGGCTTGATGAACCCCCCGAAAGGGGGCCGTTTTGATAGTCATTTTCACCGCAGAGACGCTGAGCACTTGTTTAATCAATAGATAAGCCGATGACACCCAAACGGCCCGGTTTCAAGATGCCGAGTTCCCTGCATGCGACCTATACCGTCACGGAAGAGAGCCTGACGAGTCTGGCGGATTTGTGGTCCGACCCAACCCAGCGCCTCGACTGGGACTGTCTTTTCGTGCTGCCGGCCTGGTTGAACGCCTGGTGGCGCTGTTTCGGAAAGGAGATGACGCCGTTTCTGCGTTCGGTGAGAAACCGCAACGCGGTCATCGGTATCGCGCCGTTGATGATTCGCGGTCAAACGGCTTTTTTTATGGGGGATGCTGCCATCTGTGACTACCTTGACTTTGTCGTTGCCCCCGGCCAGGAAGCGGCGTTTTTCAGTGCCCTCGTCAGAGACCTCCGCGCGCAGGGGATTGCCCACCTGGTGCTCGATGCCGTCAGAGCCGACTCGGCGGTCATCCGTGTTTTGGCTGATATGGCGGCGCAGCTGGGCTGCCGGTTTTCCGCCGACCCGCAGGACGTTGCCATGGTGGTGGATCTGCCGAAGACCTGGGATGCCTATCTGCAGCGCTTGAGCGGCAAAGAGCGGCACGAAATTCGGCGTAAATTCAGGCGGCTGCGGGAAGCCGCGGCTCTCGACCTCCGCATCGCCGAAAAACCGGTCGAGGTCGCAAAGGCGATGGACATCTTCGTGCGGCTGTTCAAGAAAAATCGTCCCGAAAAGGCCGCTTTCATGTCGGCCGACATGAGCAGATTTTTTCACTTGATGGCCGCAGCCCTGGCGGAAATTGACATTTTCAAGCTCTTCACCGTCGACATCAAATCGGAACCCGCGGCCGCGGTCATCTGTTTCGACTACCGGTCTTGCCGCTACCTTTACAACAGCGCTTACAATGAGCTCTTCGCCGCCTTGAGCGTGGGTCTTCTCAGCAAGGTTCTCAGCGTTCGGGACGCGATCCGGTCCGGCCTGAGGACCTACGACTTCTTAAAAGGCGGTGAAGCCTACAAGCAGCGTCTCGGCGGGCGGCCGCTGCCGCTTTACCGCTGCCGGGTCGACCTGGCCTGATAAACGGTCATTTTAAGGGCACCGGCATATAGAATTGGGTTAAATGCAGACGACGTCTCTCAGGATTGCGATGATCAGCATCCACTCCAGTCCGCTCGGCCCTCTGGGCACCAGGGACACCGGCGGCATGAGCGTCTATATCCGGGAGACCGCCAGGGAGCTGGGACGAATGGGCCACAGGGTGGATATCTTCACCCGGCGGACCGCTAAAGTCGGCAACCCCGTCATCGCACTGGCTGAAAACGTGCGGCTCGTTCACCTGAGCACCGGAAACGGGATAAATGCTCCCAAGGAAGCGCTCCACAGCCATATAGCGGATTTCTACCGGGCGCTGGAGGCGTTTCGAAACCGCCATTTCCTCGACTATGACCTGATCCACAGCCACTACTGGTTGTCCGGTTTGCTGGGGAAGATGGCCCGGGAGAGTTGGCAGCGGCCGCATGTCATCACCTTTCATACCCTGGGTGCCGTCAAGAACAGCACCGGAGCAGGGGAGCCCGAGCCGCTGCTGCGCATGGTCACGGAGAAGAATCTCGCGGCAACCTGTGAACGGGTTCTTTCCACGACTGCGAAAGACAAAGTGCAGCTGGTTCGACTCTATGATGCCGTCTCGGATAAAATCGGTGTCGTCCCCTGCGGCGTTGACCTGAACCTGTTCCGCCCGCTGGATACGGCAGAGGCACGGCATCGGCTCGGGTTCGCGCCCGATCACCCGATGGTCCTCTTCGTCGGCCGGTTCGATTCGGTGAAGGGCATCGACCGTCTGGTGACGGCGATGACGTATTTGCGGAGGATTGAGTCGCTGCGACTGGTGCTTGTCGGTGGTGACGGCCTTACGTCCCCCATGACACGACGCCTGCAAAACCAAACCCGTGACCTCGGGTTGCAGGATACCGTGACGTTTGCCGGAAGGATCGTTCAGGATCGGCTGCCGCCGTATTACAGCGCTGCCGACGTGCTGGTCGTGCCGTCTCTCTATGAAAGCTTCGGTCTGGTCGGTCTCGAGGCCTTGGCTTGCGGCACACCGGTGGTGGCCACACCCGTCGGGGCCATGGAGAGCATTCTGCAACAGGGCCGCACCGGGCATATTGTGACCGAGGCCGCTCCCCGTTTACTGGCTGAGGCGATCGAAACCTTTCTACCCGATAAAGCCAGGAAAGCCCTGTCCGCCGACAATATTCGTGCGTCGGTGCTGCACTTCAGCTGGTCGAAGGTGGCGGCAGCACTGGCCGCGGAATATGCCGGAGTGTGTGCAATAGGAGCTATTTCATGAAAGAAAATATGGAGTCAACCGATATACTGGTGATATCGGCTCACCCGGACGACGCCGAGTTCGGTGTGGCCGGAACGGTCGCCAATTGGACCCGCGCCGGCAAAAAGGTGGCCTACGTGGTGTGCACCCGCGGTGAAAAAGGGACCACCGACCGCCACCTGAATCCGGAAGAGTTGGCCGCGGTTCGGGAGAAGGAGCAAATGGCCGCTGCCCGACTGCTCGGGGTGACTGCGGTCGATTTTCTCGGCATGCCCGACCAGGGGCTGGAAGACACGCCCGTCTTTCGTGAACAGATTGTGCGGGTCATTCGACGATACCGGCCCCACACCGTGGTGACCTCGGATCCTTACCGGCGGTATGTCTGGCACCGCGACCACCGCATCGTCGGCCAGGTTGTTTTGGATGCGGTATTTCCTTACGCCCGGGACCATTTAGCCTACCCGGACTTGCTGGCCCAGGGATTGGAGCCGCATAAAGTGCAGGAACTGCTCTTCTGGGCCGCAGAGGACGTCAACTATCGCTCCGACATCACCGCCACCTTCGCACTCAAACTGGCCGCATTGCGCTGCCATGCGAGTCGGGTAAGAGAGTTGGGCGTTTCCAACCTCGAGGATTGGCTGCGGCAGCGCTGTCGGTCAATGGCCGAGGGCGAGTCTTTCGAACTGGCCGAGTCCTTTCACCGTGTCGAACTTCCCCGCTGAGCAGTGTTTATCGGATAACCTTTACATGGCGAAATCTGAACGGTTCTTATTCTCGCCGAGGATTTCTGACCCGCGGAGGGGGTGTCAGGCCGATGGTCCCGCTTCTTTTTTAAACTTCTCCACTTGCTCCTGATAGTAGGTGCGATTCTCGCGTGCTAACCGCAGGGCGTGTTGCGCTGTTTCGAGGGCCCTTAGATACTGACCGTTGACGAAGTAGCATTCCGCCAGCGTGTCGAGAATGTGCGGCTCCTCGAGAAGGCCTGCGGCGGCCTTGGCCAAATCCAGTGCCCGGGCCGGATTCCGGAAACGCGGATCTTCGGCGGTGGCATATAGCCAGGCCAAATTGTTGAGTACGTGAGGGTTTTCCGGTTTGAGTTTCAGAGAGGCCTCGTAGGCCTGCTGAACCCCGCTGAGATTGCCGGTTTCGTAGTACAAATCGCCGAGCACTTTGTAAAGGTTGGGGTTCTGTGGATGCTTTTCGATCTCCCTGAGGATGAGTTTTTCGAAGAAGTGGCTGCTCAGTTGTTTGCCGGTCTCCCCGAAGTTGAGGCTGTAGCCGACTGCGGCCACCAACACCATGCTGCCGACGAAGACCAGAATGCTGTTTCTGACCTTACGATCGTGCCGATCGATGGTGCGGCGATCGATTTCACAGCGGGCCAGATGGCCGATCCTTTCGCTGATGCTGAAATGGTGCCAGTTGGGGCGATCCGGTGATTGACCGCTCGTGTAAGCGATTTTCTCGAGCGTGCTGATGAGTGGCTGGGCCGTGTCGAAGAGCGTGTAAACGTAGCCATCGGCCTGGCGCTCGAAATTGCGCATGAAATAGCCGAATATGAACCGAAAATAAATCAGAAAAATCACCACCATATTCACGCTCAGAAACACGGAGGTCAGGGTCACCGGGTTGAACCCGAACCGGCTGAAAAATTGAAACATCGGCTCGGTGTAAATGACGGCGTAGAAGATCAGATCGTAGGTCGCATAGGTGAGGACCATGAAGCCGGCGAAG
>JAQAZR010000113.1:0-4090 GCA_032127235.1 Deltaproteobacteria bacterium | reverse complement strand
CGGTATCGGTTTCGGGGCCGCTGAAGCCAAGGGCCAATAAAACCAGGTCGGCCGGCCATTCACGCTCGGAACCGGGAATCTCGCACATTGTGGGGCTTCCCGATTCGGCGCCTGAATACGCTACATCGACGGTCACCAGTTTTTCTACCCAATCCGCTTTTCCGGCAAATTTTTTGGTCAATATGCTCCAGTGGCGGTAGCACCCCTCCTCATGCGAGCTGCTGGTGCGCAGTCTCACCGGCCAGAAAGGCCAGGGTTGATGGTCCGGCCTTTCCAACACGGGTTGGGGCATGAGTTCGAAATTGGTGACCGATTTCGCCTGTTGGCGGCGACAGGTGCCGATGCAGTCACTGCCCGTGTCTCCGCCTCCGATGACGATCACGTCTTTACCCTTGGCGTTGAGACCCTCATGGTGGGCGATGATGTCGCCGGCAACCAACCGGTTCTGCCGCCTTAAAAAGTCCATCGCAAAATAGATGCCGTTCAGCTCACGGCCCGGGACATTCAAGTCCCGGGGCCGGGTGGCGCCGCAGCAAAGCACAACCGCATCAAAGCCGCTCAGCTCATCGGTGCTCAGATCCACCCCGATGTTCACGCCCGGACTGAAGTCGACGCCTTCCTGCGTCATCAGGGCCAGGCGCCGGTCAAGAACCTGTTTTTCCAATTTAAAATCCGGTATGCCGTAGCGCAGCAGGCCGCCGATACGGTCGTCGCGCTCAAAAACCGTTACCATGTGTCCGGCGCGGTTCAACTGCTGGGCACAGGCGAGACCGGCCGGACCGGAACCGACGACGGCAATGGATTTGCCGGTGCGATTACGGGGCGGTTGCGGCTGCACCCAGCCCTCTCCAAACCCGTGTTCGATGATCTCTTTTTCGATCTGCTCGATCGTCACGGGCTGCTCGTTGATGGCCAGCACGCAGGCTTCTTCGCAGGGTGCCGGACAGAGCCGGCCGGTGAATTCGGGAAAGTTGTTGGTCGCGTGCAGTTGATCGAGCGCCTTGTGCCAGTGGTCGTGGTAGACGCGGTCGTTCCAGTCCGGGATCCGATTTCCCAGCGGGCAGCCGGCATGGCAGGTGGGTACGCCGCAGTCCATGCACCGGGCGGCTTGGCTTTTCAGGGTTTCTTCCGGAAATGGGCGATAGATTTCACTGAAATCCTTGACCCGGTCTTTCACCGGCCGTTTTTCGGGCAGTTCGCGTTCAAATTCCATGAATCCAGTCGGTTTTCCCATAAGTGATCTCCGTTGGGCCGGTTGAGCCCGTTCGCTGTTATAATCAGGACTCGAGACTGCGGCTTCATGCGTTTTGCTTTTATCTACACCGCTTCCTTCATAGGACGGTCGGCGGCGATTTCCCTCAGGGCGCGCTTGTAGTCGACGGGGATGACCTTGACGAACCGGGAAAGGGCCTCATCCCAATTGGCGAGGACTCTTGCGGCGACCGTGCTCTGTGTGTAGCGATAGTGGCTTACGATCAGTTCCTTCAGCTCCGGCAGGTCGTCGGTCGAGACCTCTTCCAGGTCGACCATTTCCGGGTTGCAGCGGCAGCGCCCGAAATCGCCGCCCTCGTCGAGAACGTAGGCGATCCCGCCGCTCATACCGGCGGCGAAGTTGCGGCCGGTGGGTCCCAGAACGACAACTCTTCCGCCGGTCATGTATTCGCAGCCGTGATCGCCGAGGCCTTCAACAACGGCTCGCGCGCCGCTGTTGCGTACGCAGAAGCGCTCGCCTGCCACTCCGCGGATGTAAGCTTCGCCGGAGGTCGCGCCGTACAGGGCGACGTTGCCGATGATGACGTTTTCCTCCGCCGCAAAGCGGCTGCCCTCCGGCGGGCTGACGGTCAGTTTGGCACCGGAGAGCCCTTTGCCGAAATAGTCGTTGGCATCGCCGCGGAGATGAATGGTCAGACCGGGCGCGCCAAAGGCGCAGAAACTCTGTCCGGCACTGCCGTCGGCGAGGATAACGATCGTGTCTTCGGGCAGGCCTTTATCGCCGTATCGTCTGGAGATTTCGTAGCTGAGCAGCGTGCCGACCGTGCGCTTTACGTTTCGGACCGACAGATCCAATTCCACACGCGAACCGTTTTCAAGCGCTGGTCGACACTTTTCAATCAAGGCGTGGTCCAAGGCTTTGTCGAGCCCATGGTCTTGTTTCTGGGCCCGGCAGGTGTCGGGCGTTGCTTCCCGTCGTTCCGGGCGGAAGAGAATCCTGGAAAAATCGAGTCCCCGGGCTTTCCAATGATCGATAGCCGGGTTAACCGACAGTTTGTCGACCCGTCCGACCATCTCGGTCACCCGGCGGAAACCGAGCTCAGCCATTATTCTGCGAAGATCCTCGGCGATAAACCGCATCAGGTTGATCACATGCTCGGGTTTACCGGCGAATTTCTTGCGCAGCTGCGGGTCCTGGGTGGCGATGCCGACCGGGCAGGTATTCAGGTGACAGACCCGCATCATCACGCAGCCCAGGGCAATCAGTGAAATCGTGCCGAAGCCGAATTCCTCGGCTCCGAGCAGGCCGGCGACCGCCACGTCACGCGCTGTTTTCAACTGACCGTCGCACTCCAGCACCACACGACTGCGCAGGCCGTTCAACAGCAGGGTTTGCTGCGTTTCGGCCAGTCCCAGCTCCCAGGGCAGGCCGGCGTGGCGGATCGAGCCCTGCGGCGAAGCGCCGGTCCCCCCCGATTCGCCGCTGATCAGGATCAAATCGGCCTTGCCCTTGGCGACGCCGGCCGCGACCGTTCCGACGCCCACTTCCGAGACCAGCTTGACGTTGATGCGGGCACGGGGATTGGCATTCTTCAGGTCATGTATGAGTTGGGCCAAATCTTCGATCGAATAGATATCGTGGTGGGGCGGCGGAGATATCAGACCGACGAAGGGTGTCGAATGCCGGGTCTTGGCGATCCAGGGATAGACCTTGAAACCGGGCAGCTGCCCGCCCTCGCCCGGTTTGGCCCCCTGGGCCATCTTGATCTGCAAGTCCGTGGCGTTGGCCAGGTAGGCGCCCGTGACGCCGAAGCGGCCGGAGGCCACCTGCTTGACGGCGCTGTTGCGCCAGTCCCCGTTGCCGTCGGGCCGGTAACGGTCCGGGTCCTCGCCGCCCTCACCGCTGTTGCTCTTGCCCCCGATGCGGTTCATGGCGATCGCCAGCGTTTCGTGGGCTTCCTTGCTGATGGAACCGTAAGACATGGCGCCGGTCTTGAACCGTCTGACGATGGCGTCCCATGATTCGACCTCTTCCAGAGGAACCGGCGGACAGACCGTTTTGAACTCGAACAGGCCTCTTATGAGGCCCTCGCGGCGGTTCTGGCCGTCGACAAGTTCAGTAAATTCGTTCCAGGCCCGGCTGTCGTTGCTACGCACCGCCTGCTGCAGCTTGGCGATGGTCATCGGCGTGTACTGGTGGGCCTCACCGTTGCGGCGCCACTTGTATTTGCCTCCGGGGTCCAGCTGGCGCTCGGGCGTCGGATTTTGAGACGAATCGGCGTGGCGGTGACGCTGCCGGACTTCTTCGGCGATCAGGTCGATCCCGGCGCCGCTGATCCGTGACGCCGTGCCCTTAAAATACCGGTCGATGGCGGCCTCATTGAGGCCGACACACTCGAAGATCTGGGCGCCGCGATAGCTCTGAAGGGTCGAGATGCCCATCTTGGACATCACCTTGAGGATGCCCTTTTCAACGGCCTTCACGTAGTTGGCGACAGCCGTCTGAGCCTCAACCTCTGGCAGGTCGCCAGCGGCAATCATCTGCGCCAGGGTTTCGAATACCAGGTACGGGTTGACGGCAGCGGCTCCGTAGCCCAACAGACAGCAGAAGTGATGGATTTCTCGGGCCTCGCCGGTTTCAACCACCAGGCCGCAGCGGGTTCGCAGGCCTTTACGAATCAGGTGGTGGTGAAGGCCGGCCGTGGCCAGCAGAGCCGGAATCGGTGCCAACCGCTCGTCGGTCCCGCGATCGGAGAGAACCAGAAGGGTCGCACCGTTTTTGACGGCCTCGACAGCTGCGCGACAGAGGCCGGTCAGCGCCCGCTCGAGCCCGTGGCTGCCTTCCTCCATCCGAAAAAGGATCGACAACGCTGCCGGG
>JAQAZR010000112.1:0-10762 GCA_032127235.1 Deltaproteobacteria bacterium | reverse complement strand
TGAAGTATCCGGCACTTTTCCCCAGCGCGCTGCTCTACGTCTTCTTGATATACCTGCTGCCGATCATCATCGTTGCCCGGTTGAGCCTCGCACCGACCAACTGGCTGGCGGAAAAAATGATGGATTACTCGATGCTGGGATCGGTGCTGGTCCACTTGGTTCTATTGTACGCCATCTTTCATATCTGGGCCGGAATGAGCGACTACCGGGACATATCCCTTAAGTTTACATTGATTGCCATAATGGTCACTGTCAGCCTGAATGTGATCAACGGATACATGGGGGAATTCTCCTGTTCACACCCCGGGTTCATGGCGCTGGGGGCGTATACCGCTTCGGTATTTTCCGTATCCCTTTTTGTCAACGACAGCCAGTTCGGTCAGGCGCTGTTGCCTTCCTTCCTGGGCCCGTTCGCGTTTCCGCTTGGTCTCATTCTGGGCGGGCTCGTTGCAGCAGCAGGGGCGTTGCTTGTCGCCATTCCTTCATTTAGGACCCGGGGAGATTACCTGGCGATTATCTCCCTGGCATTTTTGTTCATCGTCAAGAGTCTGGTCGAAAACTTGGAATTTGTCGGCGGCCCGCGCGGCCTCAGCAGCCAACCGAACTGGGCCAATCTGCCCACGGTCTTTGCCTGGACCGTCGTCTGTATCTGGGTGATCAACAACTTTGTCCGCTCCACCCTCGGCAAGGCGCTCAACGCCGTAAGGGACGATGAAACCGCGGCCAACGCCATGACCGTCAACACGCGCCGCACCAAGATGCTGGCTTTCATGTTTGCCGCGTTCTGGGCCGGAGTGGCCGGTGGTTTGTTTGCCCACGTCCTGCGCTACGTGAATCCGGGCTCCTTCGGCATCCAAAAACTCGCCGAGGTACTGGCCATGGTTTACTTTGGCGGTCTTAACTCGGTGTATGGGTCGATCGTAGGCGCCGTTAGTCTGAGCCTCCTCAGTGAAGCTTTGCGACCACTGGAACTCTTCAAATGGATTGTGATTCCGCTTTTGCTCATTCTGGTGATGATTTTCCGACCGACCGGTCTGATCGCGTTCAAGGAATTCGATGTCGAGAAACTGATCCGACCAAGGCAGAAGCCGGAAAACGAGGTGTAGCATGTCGTTGTTGCAGGTAGAGAGAATGACGCATTATTTCGGCGGGCTGCGGGCCGTGCACGACTACAACCTTCGAATCGAACCGGGCCAGATCAGGGGGCTGATCGGCCCCAACGGGGCCGGCAAGACGACCGTTTTCAACCTGATAACCGGTATCTACCAACCTTCGGAAGGCATTATCCGCCTGGAAGATCTAAATCTGGTGGGTCTGCAACCCCATCAGATTGCTTCCGCCGGCCTCGGCCGGACCTTCCAGAACCTGCTTCTATGGCGCCACATGAGCGTACTGGAGCACGTGGTAATGGCCCAATACTCACGGATGACCTACGGTTTGGTCGGTGCCTTCTTCGGAACAGCCAAACGAAAACGGCAGGAAGCCGAGGCCGTAGAGAAGGCTCACCGGCTTCTGGAACTCGTGGGAATTTCCGATCTGGCGGATCAGAATGTTCTTAATTTGCCATACGGGGATCAGAGAAGGGTCGAAATGGCCAGGGCCCTGGCCATAGACCCGAAGATCCTTTTTCTGGATGAACCGACCGCCGGAATGAACCCGGAAGAGTTGATCCAGATGATGGAAATCATCCGTCAAGTGCACAAAGAATTCGGGTTGGCGATTTTTTTAATCGAACACCGGCTTAAAATGGTAATGGAGTTGTGCGAGATGATCCAGACCCTGGTTTTCGGCGAGGTGATTGCCGAAGGCACACCGGAAGAAATCCAGAGCAACCCGAAAGTGATCGATGCTTACCTGGGCAAGGAGGCAATTGACTGATGCTGTCAGTGGAAAATCTGCAGGTGTCCTATGGGAATATCAAGGCTCTGCATGGGATCAGTTTCAAGATAGACGAAGGCGAGATCGTCACTATTATCGGTGCCAACGGAGCCGGTAAGAGCACGACATTGAAGGCGATTTCACGCATGGTGCCGGTCGCCAAGACGAGCCGCATGACGTTCAAAGATAAAAACCTGCTGAAATATTCGGCCGACAAGGTGGTCAGCGAACTGGGCATATCGCACGTCCCTGAAGGCAGGCGGCTTTTCGGCAACCTGACGGTACTCGAAAATCTACAACTGGCCACCTTTGCCCGCAAGGATAGAGAAAACGTAGAAAAAGACATCAAACGCGTGTTCGCGATCTTTCCGCGGTTGGAAGAACGCAGGGTGCAGAAAGCCGGGACCCTGAGCGGCGGTGAGCAACAGATGCTGGCTATCGGGCGGGCTTTCATGAGCGGTCGCAGGATCATGCTGCTGGACGAGCCTTCCATGGGACTGGCGCCCCTGCTGATGCGCAATGTTTTCGAAGCCCTGAAGGATATCAACGGGGAAGGGACCACGATATTGCTGGTGGAACAAAATGCCCGCATGGCGCTCAAATTTGCCCGGCGCGGTTACGTCCTGGAGAGTGGCCATCTGGTCCTGGAAGGCGATTCGGAGTCGCTGCTGCAAAATCCGGATGTGAAGAAAGCTTACTTGGGGGGATAAAAATAAACTAGGTTCAGGGTTCTGAGTTCAAGGTTGCAAAATCTTAAAACATCGACCCAATAGAAAAAATGCTCGCCGGCTTTTGCCGGTGAGCATTTTTAGTCGGAGATGGTTTTACTGAGGTTGGGAATGGTGTCGGGGCGGTCGCGCAGCATGTAGCGGCTGTCGCTGTCGCGACGGGTGACGTTTTCGTAGACGCCGTCGTCGCGCTTGACGAGTTTCGTGAAGCCGAGGTTGCGCAGGTCACTGTCGCTTTTCGGGGTGTTGATGAAATTCAGGGACATGATCTTTCGCACGGCTGCCCCGCAGTCCGGACAACGGGTCAGCGGGCTCTCCTCGAGCGACTGTCTGGTCTCAAAAACCCATCCTCTTTCGCAAGGGGCGTCCAGATGTTCATACTCATAAATCGGCATGATCCGTCCTTCTGCAATTTGAAAGGCCCGGTTGCGATATTTGAGAGCCTCTCCTTGTCGTTGCGGCGCACGAGATAAGTGCCTCACGTACCCATACGTGCGCTTTGAGCTTGCATTTGAAACCGCCCGGGTGAGCGCATCTTAACGAATGACCCGACCATGTCGAGAGGTCGTAAAACCACCCGGTGTGCCTATCGGTACGCCGGGTGGTTTTTTTTCGCCCGTCGGCTCAGGCGTCATCGGCCATTTAGGACCTGAGTGCTATTATACGGGAAAGCCGATGCATCGGCAACCGATTAGTACATGTCGTCATCCATCGGCGGCGCGGCCGACCCTTTTTTCTTTTCCGGCTTTTCGGTGATCATGGCCTCGGTGGTAATCATCAGGCCGGCGACCGATGCGGCGTTCTGGAGCGCGAAACGGACCACCTTTGTGGGGTCGATGATCCCGGCCGCGATCAGATTTTCGAATACGCCGGTTTCGGCATTGTAGCCGAAGTCGTCTTTGTGTTCGACTACCGTGTTCAAAACGACTGATGGTTCGGCTCCGGCATTTTCGACGATCTGCCGCAGCGGTTCTGCGAGCGCCCGCCTGAGAATCCCGACGCCCAACTTTTCGTCCCCTTTGGCTTTGACGGAATCCAAGGCACCAATGCAGCGCACGAGGGCGACGCCGCCACCCGGCACGATACCTTCCTCGACGGCCGCACGGGTGGCATTCAAGGCGTCCTCCACGCGTGCCTTTTTCTCCTTCATTTCGGTTTCGGTGGCGGCCCCGATGTGAAGCACTGCCACGCCGCCGACCAGCTTTGCCAAGCGTTCCTGAAGCTTTTCGCGGTCGTAATCCGATGTGGTTTCATCGACCTGGGCCCGGATCTGCTTGATACGGCCCTCGATGGCGGTACGTTTGCCGGCGCCGTCGACGATGGTGGTGTTCTCCTTGTCGATCTTGACCGTCTTGCAGCGGCCGAGATCGGCGGTGGTGACGGTCTCGAGTTTGACGCCCATCTCTTCGGAAATAACCTGGCCGCCTGTCAGAACCGCAATGTCCTCCAGCATGGCCTTGCGCCGGTCGCCGAATCCCGGGGCTTTGACCGCCGCCACCTGAAGGGTGCCGCGCAGACGGTTGACGATCAGCGTGGCCAAGGCTTCACCCTCGACGTCCTCGGCGATGATCAGCAACGGTTTACCCTCGCGCGCAACCGATTCCAGCAGTGGGACCAGATCTTTCATGTTGCTGATTTTCTTTTCGTTCAACAAGACGTAAGCGTCGGTCAGGGTGACAGTCATTTTCTCGGGTTGGGTGACGAAGTAGGGCGAAATGTACCCGCGGTCAAACTGCATCCCTTCCACCACCTCGAGGGTCGTCTCCATGGCCTTGGCTTCCTCTACCGTTATGACCCCTTCCTTTCCGACCTTTTCCATGGCTTCGGAAATCAGCTTGCCGATCATCTGATCGTTGTTGGCGGAAATCGAACCGATCTGCGTGATTTCGTTTTTGTCCCTGGTCGGTTTGGACTGCTTTTTCAGGGCCTCCACCACGGCGGCCACGCTCCGGTCGATACCCCTTTTGAGCGCCATCGGGTTGGCACCGGCCGCCACCAGTTTCTGGCCCTGGTTGTAAATGGCCTGGGCCAAAACTGTCGCCGTGGTGGTTCCGTCACCGGCCACATCGCTGGTCTTGCTGGCCACTTCCCTGACCATCTGGGCGCCCATGTTTTCAAATTTGTCTTTCAGGTCGATTTCCTTGGCCACGGTGACACCGTCCTTCGTGACCGTGGGAGAGCCGAAGGATTTTTCGAGAACAACATTGCGCCCCTTGGGGCCGAGCGTCACTTTAACGACATCCGCCAGGGTGTTGACCCCCTTCAGCATACGCTGTCTGGCCGAAGATCCAAAGGCGATCATTTTCGCAGGCATTTTTCTTTTCCTCCATTTTTGTATCGAATTATTCCAAGACGCCCAGGATGTCGTCTTCCTTCATAAAGACATGCTCGACACCGTCGACTTTTATGTCCGTGCCGGCATATTTCGAGAACAGGATCCGGTCGCCGACCTTGACCTCCGGTGCCACGCGCTTGCCGTCATCCCCGACCTTGCCCGAACCGACAGCGATCACCTTGCCTTCCTGCGGTTTTTCCTTGGCGGTATCCGGTATGATGATGCCGCCGGCTGTTTTCTGCTCTTCTTCGACCCTGAGAACCAGCACCCTGTCATTCATCGGTTTAATCTTCATTTCTCCCAAGTCCTCCTAATTTAGTATTTATTATTAAATTAATAAGTTATGAAACATTTCATGGCTAAATGCTAAGCACCATTTATTGCCTGTCAAGTGGCCGATTTTAAAAAAATCATGGGCCTTTTCTATTCGCCGCAACGATTCGAGAAAACACCCTTACCCATTCCGATTCAGGTTGTTCTACCGCCTTGCAATCGATTTTCATCTCTGTTAGGAAGGAGTGCATTTTCACAGAAAAAATCGGTTCGATTTTGTGCGCATCGGCCGGAAGATAATGATAGGCCGTGCAGAGGAGGAGATATGACCCGAGTGGCTGTGGTGGGTGCGACGGGATATGCGGGCGCCGAGTTGGTGCGGTTGCTTGCCGGTCACCCGCACATCGAGTTGACCGTTTTAACATCCCGTAAATATGCCGGCCAGAGCTTTGAAAGCGTCTATCCGGCCATGTCCGGGTTTGTGCGGTTGAGCTGCGAGGCCTTCGACAGCCGTCGGGTCTGTGAACAGGCGGATGTGGTTTTCACGGCCCTGCCCCACAAGCTGCCGATGGAAATCATCCCCGGGCTCATCGAGCAGGGGAAGAGAGTGATCGATCTTTCGGCCGATTTCAGGTTCCGGGATGTCGCACGATACGAAGCGCATTATCAGCCGCATACGGCCAAAGACCTTTTGGCCGGCAGTGCTTACGGCTTATCCGAAATTTATCGGGACGAGATTCGGACGGCCGCCCTGGTGGGCAATCCCGGTTGTTATCCAACCAGCGTCCTGCTGCCGCTCGTACCGCTTGTTCGGGAGGGGCTGCTGGACCTAAAAACCCTTATTGCGGACGCCAAATCCGGTGTGAGCGGTGCCGGGCGCTCACCGTCTCTGACCACACTCTACTGCGCGGTAAGCGAATCGTTCAAAGCCTATAAGGTTGCAGGTCACCGGCACAATCCCGAAATGGAGGAGGTTCTCGGCCGGGAGGCCGGCCAGGCGGTGACGCTGACGTTTGTACCGCACCTCGTGCCGATGTCGCGCGGCATGCAGACAACCATTTACGCCAACCCGGTCGCCGGCGTCGAGCGCGGGGACCTCGAGCGCTGTCTGAAGGAATTTTACCGCGAACGGCCATTCGTGCGTCTTTGTGCCGACGGCCAATCGCCGGACACCCTCAATGTGCGCGGGACGAACTTTTGTGACGTCGGCTTTGTCCTTGACGGGCGCAACAACCGCCTGATTCTCTTGTCGGCCATAGACAACCTGGTCAAGGGAGCGGCCGGACAGGCGGTGCAGAACATGAACATCATGCTCGGCTTACCTGAAGCGGCTGGGCTGATGCAGGTTCCCTATCCGTTGTAGTCGGCGGGATCGATCAGCTAACGCCGCCGGCAGGAGAGTGAATCACTCATGGCCCTTAAGCTACCACTGGTTCAGGGTTCCAGGTTTCGAGTTTCAAGTTTCTATGTGCGGGTCTGATTCTATCTTCGTACTAAAAGCGGTCATTGCGGTTGGATCTTGTTTGACACCTCTCTTCCTATTTCGACAACGACGCCAGGAGTTTCTTGACATCGATCGTGTATTGAAATAGGAGGGACCGGAAATCATATGGTCCCACCCGCTTAATTGGAAACACCATAAAAAAGGAGGTTGACGATGTCGGCAAAGCTCATCAAAGGCACGGAAATCCGCGAAGAAATCCTGGAGGAAATCACGGCAGAGGTTGCCCAAATCAAAGCCAAGCACGGCGTGGTTCCCGGGCTGGTTACGATTCTCGTGGGTGAAAATCCGGCCTCCATCTCTTATGTGACCCTCAAGATCAAAACCGCTCACCGCGTCGGCTTCAAAGAGATCCAGGACAGTCAACCACCGGATATTTCCGAGGCGGACCTGCTGGCGTTGATCGACAAGTACAACAAGGATGATTCGATCAACGGCATTCTGGTCCAGCTGCCGCTTCCCAAACACATCAATGAGAAAAAGGTCCTCAATGCCATCGATCCGGACAAGGACGTGGACGGTTTCCATCCGGTCAACGTGGGGCGCCTGATGATCGGCGGCAGCGAGGTCAAGTTTCCGCCGTGTACACCGGCCGGCATCCAGGAAATGATCGTTCGCGCCGGCGTTGAAACCAGCGGTGCCGAGGTGGTGGTGGTCGGACGTTCCAACATCGTCGGCAAACCGATCGCCAACATGATGGTGCAGAAGGGTCCCGGCGCCAATTCGACGGTTACCGTGGTTCACACCCGTACAAAGGATCTCGCCTCTCATTGCAAGCGGGCCGACATTCTGATCGTGGCCGCCGGCGTTCCCGGTCTGGTGAAACCGGAGTGGATCAAGCCGGGGGCCTGCGTTATCGACGTCGGCGTCAACCGCGTGGGTGAAAAGGTCAGTGAAAAAACCGGTAAAAAAGTTGCGATCCTGAAGGGCGATGTCGATTTCGATGCGGCCAAGGAGATTGCCGGTTGGATCACCCCGGTTCCGGGTGGTGTCGGACCCATGACCATTACCATGCTCATGAAAAATACCCTCAAATCCCTTAAATTCCGCCTGGGAATTGCCTGATAACCGAATGACGGTTCACGGGGAAGGTGACCGGCCTTCCCCGTGATTTGCAAATCAATTTCACCCGAAACCTTTGTGGAATGAGGTCTACAGATCCTTAGGCCTGCGCACCCTTGATTGGCAGAGCTTTTCGATTTTAATCCTGACATTTATCTTGACAGGCAGCGAGGCATAGGGTAGAT
The DNA here is from genome assembly GCA_032127235.1 of Deltaproteobacteria bacterium. Classification (GTDB taxonomy): domain Bacteria; phylum Desulfobacterota; class Desulfobacteria; order Desulfobacterales; family SG8-13; genus JARFQH01. The sequence goes on along the minus strand of JAQAZR010000112.1, from coordinate 2,800 downwards.
TTATAATTAATTAAAATAATTGAAAGGGCAAAGTCACCGAAAGGCGGCGACGCAAAGCCATGGGTCTACAGCCGTGAGGCCAAGATTACCAGGTTGCCAAAGTCTGATTTCATTCGCCTTTGGGTATTTGGCCCAAAGGCGTTTTTTTTTGCTAAAGCGTTGGTCGTTGCCGGCCGATACTATTATCAGGAAACGACTGATTAACCGGTTTCACAAAATTTTGAGGTGGAAAGCCCGCTAAAGAGGGCTGCGAGGTTCGAGTAAACTGGAATTCACGGATATCAAGATAATCTACTGCAATTATTATAGGATATACATGCCATGCGAAAAAAAATCTCCCTGGTTATCCTGAGTAATTCCGGAGCTTCAGCCAAACAGCTCACGATTTCCGCGATGTTTCTGAGAGTGTTCTTCGTCGGCTGCCTGATGGCCGCCACCGCTCTGGGTTACGATTATTACCGCCTGAAAATTTCAGCCGTTACCGCGCTCGACAACACCCTTCAACTCGGTAACCAGACCGATGAAATCATGCGGCAGCGTGAACAGATCCAGGAGTTTGCTGAAGAAATTTCGACCCTTAAAACCAAACTGGTTGCACTCAACGATTTCGAGAAAAAGATCCGCATTATTGCCAACATCGATAGTACGGAAGAACAGGACAACCTGTTTGGTATCGGTGGTTCGATCCCCGAGGACCTCGACACCCAAATCCCGTTGACCCAGAAACACAACAGCCTGATGCGGGAAATGCACGAACAGGTGGGCCAGTTGCACCTCGCCACCCACAAACAGGATCAGAATTTCGATACTCTGCTGAAACGTCTTCAGGATCAGCAGAACCTGCTGGCCTCAACCCCGGCCGTACGGCCCTGCCCGGGATGGACGACCTCCAGTTTTGGTTACCGGATTTCCCCGTTCACCGGGCGCCGGGAGTTCCACAAAGGCTTTGACATCGCCAATCGCAAAGGGACCCCTATTACCGCCACTGCCGATGGGATGATTGCCTTTGCCGGACCTAAAGGTCTGCTGGGCAATATGGTTGCCATTGACCACGGCCATGGTATGGTGACCCGTTACGGCCACCTCGAAAAGGTGATGGTCAAACGCGGCACGCCGGTCAAGAGGGGCGAAACGATCGGCTTGATGGGGAACACCGGCAGAAGCACGGGACCTCACGTGCACTATGAAGTCCACCTGAACGGCATTCCGGTCAACCCGGACAAGTACATCCTCAACTAATTCAGCGACCTAAATTTCCTCGATCACGGTTCCGAGAGCCGGCATCACCTCAGAATAAGGGGTGTCGGCCTGTTTCCCATAGACCCCGATCGATGTTCGACAGCCTCTGCCAACGGCAGAGCGGCCGGTCATTCGAACCTTCTCTTTTTGCGCCTCTTAAAATACCTTTCGCCGGCTCTTGGCGATTTCGACTCCGGGATCCTGATTAATTAACGTTTTAAGGTTGAGACCACAGGTCCATGTGCTATAATCACCCCCTTCGACCAGCTTTAAGGTTTGTTTTTTTACCAGGGAGGTTTACGCCATCATGCTTGCAAGTTTTCTTACCAAAGTGTTCGGTAGCAAAAATGAGCGGGAGTTAAAGAAGGTCCAGCCGATCATAGAACAGATCAATGCCCTCGAGACCGATCTGAGGGCATTGAGTGACGACCAGTTAAAGGGTCATACCGCCAAATTCAAAGAACGCCTGCAAAACGGTGAACCGCTGGATGACCTGTTGCCGGAGGCTTTTGCTGTGGTCAGGGAGGCGTCGCGACGCACGCTCAACATGCGCCACTTCGATGTGCAGTTGCTCGGCGGCATCGTTTTGCATCAGGGCAAGATCGCCGAAATGAAGACCGGTGAGGGGAAAACGCTGGTGGCGACCCTGCCGGCCTATCTGAACGCCCTGACCGGCAAGGGTGTTCACATCATTACGGTGAACGACTATCTGGCCAGCCGCGATACCCGATGGATGGGAACCATCTACACATTTTTAGGCTTGACGGTCGGGACCATCGTTCACGGCCTGGATGATGCCGAGCGAAAAAAGGCCTACGGAGCGGACATCACTTTCGGCACCAACAACGAGTTTGGTTTCGACTACCTGCGCGACAACATGAAGTTCGATCGCCAGAGCCTGGTGCAAAGAGAACTTCACTACGCGATCGTCGACGAGGTCGACAGCATCCTGATCGATGAAGCCCGAACGCCGTTGATCATTTCCGGGCCGGCCGAACGGTCGACCGATTTGTACTACCAGGTCAACAACATCATCCCGCGCCTCAAAAAGGAGAGCGACTACTCGATCGACGAAAAGGCCCGCAGCGTCGTTCTGACAGAGGAAGGGGTGGCCAAAGCCGAGAAACTGCTGCAGGTCGAGAACATCTACGACCCCAAGCACATCGAACTGCTGCACCACGTCAACCAAGGGCTCAAGGCCCACACCCTGTTCAAGCGCGACGTCGACTACATTGTAAAGAACGGCGAGGTGATCATTGTCGACGAATTCACCGGTCGACTCATGCCCGGACGTCGTTACAGCGACGGGCTGCATCAGGCCTTAGAGGCCAAGGAAGGCGTCAAGATCGAAAACGAAAACCAGACGCTCGCCACGGTGACCTTCCAGAACTACTTTCGAATGTACGACAAACTGGCCGGCATGACCGGTACCGCCGATACCGAGGCGGTCGAATTCAAAAAGATATACTCTCTCGAGGTCATGGTCATTCCGACCGACAAGCCGATGATCCGCAAGGACTACTCGGACGTCATCTACAAGACGCGCCGTGAGAAGTACAAT
>JAQAZR010000111.1:0-7254 GCA_032127235.1 Deltaproteobacteria bacterium | reverse complement strand
CGACCGGAAAAACGGGCGAACTGATGGTAAAAGGCCCCCAGGTCATGACGGGGTATTGGAACAAGCCGGACGCCACGGCCGAATCACTCGTCGATGGGTGGCTCCACACCGGTGACATCGGCCAAATGGACGCGGAAGGGTATTTTTACATCGTCGACCGCAAGAAAGACATGATCATCTCGGGGGGCTACAATGTCTACCCGCGGGATATCGAAGAGGTGTTCTTCGAACATCCCAAAGTTCAGGAGGCCACGGCGATCGGCATTCCCCATCCTAAACGCGGTGTGGCGTTCAAGGTGTTCATCGTGCTCAAAGAGGGTGCGACCGCCACCCAGGAGGAAATGATCGCCTTCTGTCACGAAAAGCTGGCCAAATACAAGTGGCCGACCGAGGTCGAATTCCGCACCGAGCTGCCCAAGTCCAACGTGGGCAAGGTGTTGAAGAAGGAGCTGCGCCAGAAGGTGCGCAAGGAATGATGGGAAGCTGAGAGCGGGTTGCGCGAGGGCTTGCTGTGGGATGTTTGTCGTAGGTTGCAGGTTGCGGGTTGCGGGGGACGGATTTCAACGACGGGGTGCGGGGCAGGGTTTCGGGCCGATCGATTCGCGAGCAAACGATCAGAGCGTTTCTGGACGGAAATGATCTTGTGCTCATCCGGGATCGTTTAATGGCAGGTGGAGTGCCCAATTCATAAATGAGGATTATTTTGCTGGGCAAGGCCGCATCCCGCCGGGATTTTCGGCGAGGCGTACTTTACAGTCGCCGCAACCGGAAACCCGCGGATAATCCCGCCGTATAGGCGGGACCCAGCGGAAAAAAGACCAGTTATGGATGGACACGATCTATCCGCCGAAAGCCGCGTCGGAAATTTCGACGGCCGCCCCGTTGGTCTCCAATATGGCCTTCATCTTTCCGTGGGTGGCCGGCAAAATGGTGTGGATGAAAAATTCGGCGCTCTTCACTTGCCCCTCGTAAAAAGCCGCATCTTTCTTTTTGGCGCCCTTTTCCAGGGCCGCAACGGCCACCGTGGCGCGCCACAGGTGCAGCCAGGCCAGGATGACGTCACCGCAGACATCCATAAATGGATGCGCAAAAGCAAAGGCGTTCAAAACCTTGGGCGACATGGCGGTCTGGCCCAGGTGCAGGGCCGTCTCGCCCAGCCGGTTGACCGCTTTCTCGACCCTGTCGACCAGTCCCTTGAGACTCTCGACGCCCTTGGCCCGGGCGAGCGTCTTCTGAATTTCACCCAACAGGTCCATAATCGGCTTGCCTTGATTCAACCCCAACTTGCGGCCCAACAGGTCCATAGCCTGAATGCCGTTGGTCCCTTCGTAGATCAGGGTGATCCGGCAGTCGCGCAGCAGCTGTTCCATCGGGTAGTCCCTGATGTATCCGTAACCGCCGTAAACCTGCAGTCCTACACTGCACATCTCGAACGAGCGGTCGGTCACGTAACCCTTGGCGACCGGAATCAGCAGATCGATCATCCCCTGCAATCGGGTCTTCTCCTCGGCACTTTCTGCGGTTTCCTTGCGGTCGTCCAGAATCCCGACGTAATAAAGCAGACTGCGCATCCCGTCCACGTATGCCTTCATGGTGAGCAGTTGCCGGCGCACATCCGGATGTTCAATGATGGGGACCGCGAGGGCGCTGTCATCGCGCATCTTGAGTAGGTGCCTGCCCTGAATTCTCTGACGGGCATATTGAAGGGCATTCAGGTAGGCGGAACTCGCGCAGCAAAAACCTTGCATTCCGACCAGCAACCGCGCCTCGTTCATCATCAGGAACATGGCCCGCATCCCCTTGTTCTCCTGTCCCAGAAGCGTACCCCGGCACTGTCCCTTGCCGCCGAGTGCCATGGAACATGTGGCGTTGCCGTGAATCCCCATTTTTTCTTCCACCCCGGTGCAGACCACGTCGTTGAATTCACCGAGTGTCCCGTCGTCGTTAACCCAGATTTTGGGCACCACGAAAAGGGAGATGCCGCCGGTGCCCTGCGGTGCCCCTTCGATCCGAGCCAGCACCGGGTGAATGATGTTTTCGACCAGGTCGTGCTCACCGCCCGAGATGAAAATCTTGTTGCCGGTGATGGAATATGTGCCGTCATCGTTTTTTCTGGCTGTCGTGGTCAAGGCGCCGACATCGGAGCCGGCCTCCGGTTCGGTCAGCAGCATCGTGCCGCACCACTGGCCGGTGTATAGCTTCTTGACAAAGAGTTCTTTCTGCTTGGCGGTTCCGAAAGTCTCGACCAGTCTGCCGGCACCATGAGTCAGACCCGGGTACATCATGAAAGCCAGGTTCGCACCGATAAAATACTCACTGGCCGCAAGGGCCACGGTCCGCGGCATCCCTTGCCCCCCCCAATCGATGCTCTCGGTCATCGCGACCCACTCCCCTTCCCTGTAGGTCTCATAAACCTTTTTGAACTCTTCCGGCACCGTCACGACGCCGTTTTCGAAGTGCACTCCCTGCCGGTCGCCGATGACCTGGGTCGGCAGAACTTCCTTGAGCGCCAGGTTGCGGGCTTCGGAGATGATCAAATCAATTGTCTTTCTGTTGAACTCTTCGAATTTTTCGTGCGCGCTCATCTCTTCGACACGAAGCACTTCATGAAGAAGGAAGTCGACATCCCGCCGATCTGCGATTTGCTGTGCCATAACCCGAATCTCCTTGTTTGATAGAGTGTTTTCGTCCGCAAACGGCCGCTTTCCTCAATCCCGGCGTCCAAAATGGAAAGTCATCTTCGAGCGAGCCCTAAGATGGCCCCTTATAGCCGATACCGTTGAAGAAAAGGTCGACCAGGGGATCTGCCATTGACACCAGGTCATATCGCCCCCCGGAGTGAAGCCAAGTGTTGATCACTTCGTCTACCGCACCGATGATAAACCGTTTGACCAACCCCAGATACAGATCTTTGCGGATAAAGCCCTCGGCCTGGCCGTTTTCCACGATTTCGGCAATGATATCGAGATACATCTGCGACATCTCCTTGATCTGCTCCTCGGCCCGGCGAGTGAGTCGGTGGGTTTCGGTCTGGTAGACGATGGCCAGATCCCGGTCCCGTTGAAATTCTTCAAGGTGCCGTCGGACGAGGTTTCTCAATTTCTCGACGGCACTGCCCCCGCAATCGACTTCTTCTCTGAAGCGCTCGAAAACCTGCTTGGTTTTGTATTTGAAAAACTGAACCAGGATATCGTCCTTGTTTTTGAAGTACAGATAGATGGTCCCATCGGCCACACCGGCTTCTCGGGCGATTTTGGCAACGGTCGACTGATGATATCCGTGCCGGGCAAATACCTTGATGGCCGCTTCGAGGATGCGGTGGTATTTATCGTTTGTATCGCGGGTACTGATGGCCTGACTCCTGCGTGATCAGATGAATTATGAATGAATGTTCATTCATTTTACAGTGGCACCCGGTGCTTGTCAAGTGCAATTGCCGGACGGCTGCATCGGAAATTATATCAATGATTTCAGATGTATAAAACTTTGAATCGGAATCAAGGCGGGTTTTTCAACTGCGAATCTAACTGCTGGCAGCGAAATGATCTGAAGCTTTGTTCATTTTATTCGTCTGCCGAACGAATTCTGACGGCGCCGGCGTGGGCCGTCAGGCCCTCTGTTTCTGCCAGGCGGATAATGTCACCGGCTTCTTTCCGGAACGCGGCCTTTGAATAATGGACGATGCTCGTTTTTTTGACAAAGTGCCCCACCGAGAGAGCCGAGGCAAACCGGGCGGTTCCGGCCGTCGGCAGCACGTGATTGGGTCCGGCGACATAGTCGCCCACCGGTTCGGGTGTGTAGGCACCCAGAAAAACAGCACCGGCATTTCGAATGCGGCCGAGCAAATCAAAGGGCTCTTCGAGGTGCAGCTCCAGGTGTTCCGGCGCAATCCGATTGGCCAGATCGACAGCTGCATCGAGATCGGGAACAACCATGATCGCCCCGTAGTGGTCCAGGGATGCTTCGGCAATTTCCCGGCGAATCAAGACCTCAAGCTGGGGTCGCAGAGCTTGGACAACATCTTCTGCGGTCCGCCGATCGTCGGTGATCAGAATGGCCGATGCCAGCGCATCGTGTTCGGCCTGCGAAAGGAGATCGGCGGCAATGAAACGCGGGTCGGAAAAACGGTCGGCGAGGACGAGAATCTCACTGGGTCCGGCCACCATATCGATGCCCACGGTACCGGCCACGATTTTTTTGGCCAGGGTGACATACAGGTTGCCGGGACCGGCGATGACGTCCACCTTCGGAACTGTTTCGGTTCCATATGTGAGAGCCGCAACAGCCCAGGCGCTGCCGATCTTGTAGATCTCACTCACGCCCACCTTACGGGCCGCCATGAGAAGATGCGGGTTGACGCGACCGTCACGGGTCGGGGGAGTGACCATGACGATCCGCTCCACACCGGCGATTCTTGCCGGGATCGCACCCATCAGGACCGAAGAGACCAGCGGTGTGGTGCCCCCTCTGCCGCCGGGAACGTAAATCCCCGCGGCCTGCACCGGGTTGACCATCTGGCCGACCAAAGTCCCCGGTCGATCGGTATTGATCCAGGATTTCGGCAGCTGGAGCCGGTGAAAAGATTCGATCTGCGCGGTCGCACGATTCAGCGCCCGCCGGAAGGCGGCATCCACCTGTCGGGTCGCCTCCCTGAACTCCGACTCGGTAACCGCCAGCGACCCCGTCTGCAGGCCGGGGGCATCGAATCGGTTGACGTATTTTATCAGGGCAGCGTCACCGTTTCGGCGGACATCCTCCAGAATACGGTTCACAGCTGAAACATCTTTTTTCTTGAAGTTCAACCCGCGGCTTACAATCGTGGCGAGCTTTTTCTCGGCGGCCTCAGATGGATAATCATAAATTTTCATGGCGTCTCACTATCCACTCACAATGAATTTGTCAACAGTCGGTCAGAGCCGGGGGCGGCGCGCGGAGCGACCCCGGCCGTTCATTTCGCCCCAGGCATCGGTGAACGAAGGCGTTTTCAATTTAATGAATCTGACCTCAAAATCAAGTTGACATCCGCCGTGCGATCGGTGCAAATACGTCACGTGCCGGACGACGATTTCCTGTGCATTTTTCACGCAGAGGGGCCTTCCGTCCAAAGTCGATGCGGCCGACACCACAATGCTAAAACCTGATTGGAGGAGATCATGAGCGCAAAAAGGATCTACAATTTCAACGCCGGACCGGCCGCGCTGCCCTTGCCGGTGCTCGAAGAAATTCAGGCTTCGCTCCTGAATTACGGCGGTTCAGGCATGTCAGTCACGGAAATCAGCCACCGATCCAAGTGGTTCGACGAGATCATCAACGATGCGATCGCAAGAACCAAGCGCCTGCTGAACCTCTCAGACGATCACCGGGTGTTGTTCCTGCAGGGCGGCGCCAGCCTGCAGTTCTGCATGGTCCCGATGAACTTTCTGACGGATGGACAGACCGCCGACTACGTGGACACCGGTACCTGGTCGACAAAAGCCGTCAAGGAAGCTCAAATCCTGAAAAAAAATGTTCGGGTAATCGCATCTTCGGCCGACAAAAATTATACCTATATACCGAAAGAGATTCCTTTCGACCCGAAGGCGGCATATGTCCATATCACGTCCAACAACACCATCAAAGGGACCCAATGGCAGCAGTTCCCGGACACCGGCAGCGTTCCGCTGATCGCCGACATGTCCTCTGACATAATGAGCCGTCCGTTCGATGTCGCCTCCTTCGGTCTGATCTATGCCGGGGCACAAAAAAACATCGGTCCGGCCGGCGTGTGCTTGGTCATCATCCGGGAAGACCTGCTCGCACGCGTACCGGAAAACCTGCCTTCCATGCTCAGCTACACCACCTATGCCGCCAAAAATTCGATGTACAACACACCACCATGCTTCGCCGTGTACACCGTACAGCTGGTCTTGAAATGGATGGAAGAAACCATCGGCGGTCTCGCAAAAATGGCCGTGATCAACCGCGAAAAGGCGACCCGGTTGTATCATTATCTCGATTCCAGCGACTTTTACCGGCCCACGGCGATGGGGGACAGCCGGTCGATGATGAATGTCACCTTCCGAATGGCCGGGGAGGACCTCGAGAAACGCTTCGTCGAAGAGGCTTTGGCGAACGACCTGGGCGGTCTCAAGGGTCACCGGTCGGTGGGTGGCTGCCGGGCCTCGATTTACAATGCCACCACACTGGAAGCAGTCGATGCCTTGATCGATTTCATGAAGCGCTTCGAAGCTAAAAACGGGTGATCGCATACTGCGGCGGCGGAGAACGGTGGCGGTGCAGTTGGTATTTTGGGTTTTCCTTGACATTACCGATAAATACCCATAATGACAGATAGTGGAAAAGGTCACCGGGTTTTTGCCGGATATTGAGAATGCTGCACACAAAACAACCGTAATTTAGTTGACGCAAAGGAGGTTCCCGATGGACAAAATACTTCGCATCGACATGGGCGCGGAAGGCGGTCCTAAGGTCAGAACCGAACCGCTCGGAGGTTACGCCGGCCTGGGTGGACGGGCCATGACATCGGCCATCGTCGCAAAGGAGGTGCCGCCGCTCTGCCACCCCCTGGGCGCCGATAATAAGCTGGTCATCGCACCGGGGCTGCTCAGCGGCACCACGGCCGCCATGTCGGGCCGGCTGTCGGTGGGCTGCAAGAGCCCCTTGACCGGCGGCATCAAGGAGTCCAATGCCGGTGGCCAGGCCGCCCAGGTTTTGGCCAGACTGGGCTACGCCGCGATTGTTCTGGAGGGCAAACCCAAGGACGATACGCTCTATAAAATCCTGATCAACAAGGACGGCGTCACCGTTACGGCCGACAACAGCCTCTGCATGCTCGGAAACTACGATCTGGTCGAAAAAATGAAATCCGAGTTCAGTGACAAAGTGGCCTGCATTTCCATCGGCACGGCCGGTGAAATGAAAATGGCCGCCGCATCGATTGCCGTCACCGACATGGAACAGCGGCCGACCCGGCATGCCGGCCGTGGCGGTGTGGGTGCCGTGATGGGATCCAAAGGCGTGAAGGTCATCGTGCTCGATGATGCGGGCATGAAAATGCGACCGCCCAAAGATCCGGAGAAGTTCAAGGAGGCCAATCAGGCGTGGGTTGCCGGTCTGCGAAAACATCCTGTCACCGGTGAAGGCCTGCCCGCCTATGGGACCAATGTCCTCACCAATGTCATCAACGAGGCCGGTGCCTATCCCACCAAGAATTTCATGTGGGGGCGCTTCGACGGCTGCTCCAAGATCAGCGGC
>JAQAZR010000110.1:0-32764 GCA_032127235.1 Deltaproteobacteria bacterium | reverse complement strand
GTTCCGCACGGTTGAGACCATTTTGGCGCTGGCCAAACACGACTGGCACCCGTGCGATTTTTCGCACCCGCCGCAGGCGTTTCTGCGGTCGGTGACCACTTCCGCCATTCCATTGTCGAGAGTATGGAGAACTATTCCAATTCGTTCGGCCATTGTATTCACCTCCTTTCTATGCAATCGACCAGTTTTTTTTATATCCAGCCTTGCATTTTAATTGTTGCTTTTTGAGGCGCCACAATTTCGCATTTTGACACCTGGCTTGCCAATTGAGGCACAAGAGCGGCATAATGCTGGAATTTAATATGTCATAATCTCAGGCTCGGAATACCGAATAGGGGATAATTGCGATCCACATGACCGATGCCCAGCCCGAGGGTGTCGTTACTGCAGAACATTTGGGGCGCGTCGAAAAAATCGCCGTAACCGTAAAGGGCCACATCGTAGTCGGCAAAAGTCATGAACATGATCTGGCTGGAATTCATCAGGGAGGCATAGTGCGGATGGGTGATGGTCAATAACTGAAACCCTTCCGGGCCGCAGCCGGTATCTTGCGGGCCTATCCGTTTTCGAAACTCTTTAACCGTTAGGTGCTGAAACCGCTCCCCTTGTCTGAATTTGGAGAAGTAAAAACCTTTAGGCCTCAGATGCGCGGATGGACGCAAACGAAAATGTTCGCTATGGTCGAAATCTATGTATTCGCACTGCCAGGTTTTTGGTTTTCTCCGTTTGGCAGCAAAATCCCAGGCGCATCGCCCGGACAACGAGGTATCGGAATGGCCATGACCATCATCACCGAAACCATAGGATAAAATGACACCTGCAAAACCGTCACGGCGATCGACTTGCGATATCTCTGGTTCAGTTCCGATTGATTCGAATTCAGTCTGCCCGATATTCCAGTTCATCTTGCGATTGGCTCTGCGCCAGGCTTTGACCTGTATATCCAAAGGCAGGATTCCGCGTTGCGGTTTCTCGACGGTTTTTCGGAAAAAGGATATCATTGATAGGGTGCCTGTGGTGGCAAATAAGGGCCGTTTCATCGAGAACTTCAAGAAACTCCATTGCGCACGGGCCAGACAGAAAAATCTGCTTTTTCCTTGAACCCTACACCCACGTTGCCATCGTCAGTGTATAAAACCCAGGCATAGGTGGGGTCGTAAACACTCGTCGTGGACGACCAGTACCCCTGAGCAACATCTTTAAACGGATGAGTTGCGGGAAGCGCCGGGCTGTGTTGATCGAGCGCAACCAGACTTTCAAGTTCGCGGATGTTGGGCAGCCGCCAGTCATCATGACCATATACCTTGTTCGCATTCAAGCGCTGCACGTCTATCAGGGCTGCTGGCCAGTCCATAATGTCCTTCGAACCCCTGGCTGAACGCAGCCAGACCAATCCGGTCGATCGATCGGAGACGAGGTGACCGGAGGTTTCGAAGCGATCACCAGGGGCCTTCGGTTTTTCTGATTTCAATCGTCTCACTGGCCAGACCAGATAAGAGCCTTGCTTCATGCCCTTAAATACTCTACCACCACCAAGGTGCACATACCATGCCTGTTTGGGCCATTGGGCGCACGAGTTGGACGTCCAGTAATATCCTGAAAAGACGCTGGTAAATGGATGAGCGGCCGGTAGTGCTGGATTGATCTGGCTGTGGCTGATCAGACTGAACAACTCACGCCGATTCGGCAGCCGCCAGTCTTCATGTCCATGGACGCATGACGCATTCATCTGGTTGACATATTCGATAGCTTCCTCCCACGTCTGTGGAAACTCAGCTGGTGTTGCGTTTTTCGTCCACAACAAGCCACTGAGGCAATCAATCACAACCGCCTTCTGCTCCTCGAAGCGCGGGATCGGCCAGGTAAGACCGGCGCGGATGTCTCCATCCTGTCCGGTTCCCGTGCAGTCGATCTCCTGCCCAAGGACATCATAACACCGGATCTGATCTGTTTGATAGAGAGCCGAATATAGATTCATAGCATGAAACTATGTTGCACGAAGGCCATGCCCGTGATGTGAAGTTCGGTGTGGTCGATGGCGACACCGTATCTTGCATCTTAAATACTGTCGACCACTTTCTTAACGTCAACTTGCACCAAATCGAAGGATATCACTGACTGCTGATCGGTCTCCCTCCGAGATGCCTCATAATCATAACATGGAGAACGGGCAACGTTCCTGGGCACATTTCCAGATATAGCTACTTTTGTTCTGCTGGTTATATTTACGATATTGCGAAGAATATTGCTGAGCCAGGTTTTCGGCCTTCTCCGGACTATCGTAGTGAGCATGATCGAAAATAGCGATAAAATATTGGCCATCTCTTCTCGGATGTTCACTGTCTTCTTAGCGTCTGATAAGTTGCGTCAAAACTTCAGATCAGTTCGAGGGCAAGGCGCATGGCGACAGTAAGGTGGAGACTGTTCAACGATATGAGCGCATCTTGAGAAGGTCAGCAACACAGTTGTTGGGCCATAGATGGGGATTTGAAACCACTAATAGGGTTTCGTTGGACGGCCATGGCAAACTTGCGGACAAGCTGTGTGCTGTTGCTGAGAAAATCGAACCCGTGTCAGTGACAACTCGGCGGTTTACCACCTGTTGCCCGGTTGAGCCTTTCGAGATATCGTTGCCAGAAACCCTTTCGTTTTGTATCCTTCGAAATTGCCAGGTATTTTCGTGGTTGATTTTCGAACTCCATGCGACAGTTTTCGGCACAGAAAAAATACGTTCGACCATCGTAATGGGCGGTTAGGTCCGTTTTGTGGGGGTCGACCCGCATGCCGCAAACCGGATCCACATCCTTTTGATAAGACTTGTCTGTATTCATTTTTTGCCTCCTCTTATTTGTTATCGGGGCGAGAACAGAGCGGTTTCGATGCCATAGATTCGATAGGGTGATTTGCGGTGTGAATTTATCTTCGCACCGCTTCCCTCCGGCCTGATCTCAATGCCGCATCAATGTGTCAAAAAAGTAAATGCATATCGCGTGCCATCGATACCACTTTGTGGCATGCGATGAGCGTGAGAGCGCAACCATGCGAAGTCTCGAAAATTAGACAGGAAGCCCTATCAGAGAAAACGGCCTAGACGGTTGGATAAAAAATACCCGTTTTGGGAGGAGATAAACAATGGAGTCGCGCAATTTTTGCGCATTTAAATCTGCTATGCGATCTTTGGCTCGATCTACGGTACGGCTTCGATCCATCGGACAATATCTGAAGAGAGGTTTTCTTCGATCCGGACGGTCCAGCCGGCCGACCGAATGTTGTCCATGGTCCGCCGGTTGATGTTTGCGCCCATCATGCGAACCACCATCGGATTGAAAACATCGAAGATGAGTCCCAGCACGAAGTTTTCCGGCCGCATGTGCTCGAGAAGCAGAAGCCGGCCGGTCGGCTTGCATACGCGCCGGAGCTCACGCAGACCGTCTACCGGCTCGGGCACCGAGCAGAAGACAAAAGTGGCAAAAACAGTGTCGAAGCAGTGATCTGGGAATTCGAGATTCTGGACGTCCATTTCGCGCAGATCGATGTTCAGGTCAAGTTTTGAGGCTTTCCGTCGGGCACCCGCCAGCATTCGCGGGCTTAAATCGATGCCGACAATCTGCACCCCCGAAGGATAGTAGGGATAATTCTTGCCGGTGCCGACACCGACTTCAAGCGCAGCAGGCCCTGCAATTCGGTTCCTTAGTCTCTTCCGCCACTCGGCAAAGCGCAACCGCTCAAGTGGCGCTTCGAGGACGTCGTAGGCAAAGGCAAGGCGGTCGTAGCGTCGTTGCGTGCGGTTAGGTTGTTTTTCTTTATCATCCGTTTTCTGCGTCGAAATGCGGCACCTCCCTTGTTACACGATGGATGCCGATTTAATAGACATCAAAAGAGGCCCACTGAAGGCGGCTTGTTTTCCGCCTTCAGTCAGTGAGGTTTAGATTACCAACAGTTTCCTCCCCGGCCGTAACCCATGCCGAGAGCGTTTTCCGGGAAGTTTTTTCGCAGTTCAAGCTGGTGTTCCAGAGCTTTTTGATCGAACTGGGACTCAAGCTGCGACAGCTCTTTCTGCAGGTTGGTGACCTTGTCCCGATCCGGATTGGTCTGCTGGAGTTCCTGATTCAGAGCGAACTGTTTTTCCTGAATTGAATTGCGCAGATCATTGGTGTCGTTGAAAAATTTTTGCTGAGACTGTTCGAGTTTGGTGGTGTCCTGCGGCGACAAATTACCATTTCCGTATGGACCGTAACCCATCATATGGCCGCCGTATCCCGGTCCGTAGCCCATCATCCCGGGGCCCATCACATAACCACCGTATCCTGAGCCATTCCAACCGTGTGCCAAAGCCACTGCGGCGATACCAACTGTGAAAACAACTGCGACAATACCGATCTTAGACTTGATGTGTTTCATGGTTAAAAACTCCTTTTATAACTGGTATTAGGATGTCTTCCGTGATGACCTGTTCACGGTTTTATGTCTCCCCTAAGAGCAACAGGCATGCCAACCGTATACTTCTTCTTGGGGCATCTACAACATCCTCCTGAATTTATTTTATTATTAAAGATTTTTTTACAGTCTGGACCAGTCGTTGCGATTGTGCTCGGTTACAGAAGATGGGTAAAAAAGAAGCAGTGGAGGCTCGATTCATGGAAAGGGTGCGAAAATATAACACACCTGGCGCCGCAATCCGGGCTCAGCGGAGGCAGACGATTTCGGTGCAACGATCCTGGACGGCGACTTCGAACCGGGTGCGGGTGCCGGTTAGTGCCGGGGCGATGGCGTTCAGGGCTGTGTCGGGGGTGTTGTTGGTTTCACTGAGGTGGGCCAGGATCACGTGTTCGAGGCCGGCATGGGCGACGTCACACAACAACTGCCTGGAATCGGTGTTGGAGAGATGCCCCAACCGGCTCTGAATCCGCTGTTTCAAAGGCCAGGGGTAGGGCCCGTCGATCAGCATGCGGGTGTCGTGATTGGCTTCCAGGATCAACGCCCGGCATCCTTTCAAGTGTTCTGTGACCATTGCGGTCACCACACCCAAATCGGTTGCAAGGCCGATTTTAATGCCGTTCGTCTGAATGGTGAATCCGGCCGGATCTTCCGCATCGTGGGACAGTGAAAACGGGCGGATGTGAAGGTCGTCGATGTGAAATACGGTGCCGCAATCGAAGGTGGTGACGTGGTGGAGCCGGCCGATTCGTTTGGCCGCGTCGGCGGTTTTGCGGTTGAGGTAGACCGGCAGGCGGTAGCGGCGTGACAGCACGCCGACGCCGTTTATGTGATCGGCGTGCTCGTGTGAGACGACGATGGCTTGAAGTCGGTCCGGCGCAAGGCCGCGCGACCCGAGACGGCGTTCGATTTCGACGCCGGAAAGGCCCGCATCGATCAGGACAGCGGTTTGCCCGGCGGAGACATAGATGGCGTTGCCCTTGCTGCCGCTGGCCAGCACGCAGACGGATAGTTTGACAGCAGTTTCCGGGGCGGCTGCATTGGTCGAGGGTTCATCTGCAAGCATATGATCGTCCGATTATTTTCCGGTGTGTCCGAACCCGCCGCAGTTGCGGCCGGTTTCTTCGAGCGATTCGACAACCGTTATACGGGGCTGGCAAACCGAGTGGATGACCATCTGCGCCACCCGGTCACCGCGCTGGAAGGTGTAGGGTGATTTGCCGAAGTTGATGGCGGCGATTTTGATTTCGCCGCGGTAGTCGGCGTCGATGGTGCCCGGGGCATTGATCAAGCCGATGCCGTGCCGGACCGCCAGGCCGCTGCGGGGCCTTATCTGAGCTTCGTACCCTGAAGGCAGGGCCATCGCCAGGCCGGTGGGCAGCAGGGTAATGTCACCGGGAGCGAGAACCAGCGGCGTGTCAAGCGCGACGGCAAGGTCCATTCCCGCGGCACCGGGAGTCATGTATTGCGGCAAGGGGATGTCGGCGTCCTTGTGGGGGCGAAGCCGGCGGAATCTGATTTCCAGGCGGTCATTCATCGTTTAGGTCAATGCGGCGTTGAATGCGTGGAGAATCTGTTCAGGTCAGCAGAAAATCCGCAAAGGACTCGTTTCCGTTCAGCGTACCGAGTGCGGTCAAGGCCAGGCGGTCTTCCCGGAACAGCTCCACGGCTAGATCACCGATGTCAGCGGCCGTGATTGCCTCGACCTGGTCGATAATTTCCTGAAGAGGCACGCTGCGGCCGAAGTTGATCTCATTTTGCGCCAAGCGAACCATCTGGTTGTCGACGCTTTCCGAAGCCAGCAGGAGGTTGCCCTTGGTGTAGTTCTTGGCGTCTTTCAGTTCGGCCTCATCAACCGGGTGTTTCTTGAGCGTGCGCATTTCCTCCATGATCAGGCCGACGGTTTCCCGCACCTTGTCCGGCTGAACCCCGACATAAGCTCCGAACATGCCGGTGTCTTCGTACGATGAAATAAAGGAGTAAACCGAATAGGCGAGACCGCGGTGCTCCCGGATCTTCTGGAAGAGCCGGGAGCTCATGTTGCCGCCGAAGATCGTGTTCAGGAGTGAGAAAGCATACCGTTTCGGGTCGGTGATCGAAATCCCTCGCGTTCCCAAACAGACATGGACTTGTTCGAGGTCCCGCTGATGCAGTTTGACCTGCGGGTAATCTGCCGGGGTCTCCCGTCCCGGAAAACCGGATCCCGTTTTAACGGCGGAAAAGGCCGGGCCGACCAGCTCTACGATTCTCTCATGGCTGACGTTACCGGCCACTGCGACGACAATGTGGCTGGGTTGGTAGAAACGGTTGAAGAACGCCTTTATTATCTCCGATGTGAAGGCGAGAAGGTTTTCCCGGGTGCCGAGAATGGAACGCCCCAGCGGATTGTCGCCCCAAAAAGCGCGACCAGAAAGAACGTGGACATACTCTTCCGGGTTGTCCTCGACCATGCCGATCTCCTGAAAGATGACCGGCCTCTCTTTTACGACTTCTTCTTCGGCGAATTCGGAGTTCAGAAAGATATCGGTCAGAATGTCCACCATCGTGTCAAAATGCGTGTCCATGACGCGGGCATGGTAGCAGGTGTTCTCGAAACTGGTGAAGGCATTGGTGTGCCCACCGATGGCATCGAACTCCTTGGCGATCTGAAACGCCGTGCGTTTGCGGGTGCCTTTGAAGATCATGTGTTCGATCAGGTGGGAGAGACCGTTTTCGGAAGCGGACTCATCCCGGGCACCCACATTGACCCAGACGCCCATGGAGACACTGCGCACGAAAGGCATGGTTTTGGTCAGGATCCGCACCCCGTTTGAAAGGGTGGTTTTTTTCACTGAAGACGGTTTCATCCGCTATTCCTGCACCGCCTTGTGGCTCAGGCGGATTTTGCCGTCCCGACTGATTTCAAGGACCTTGACTTTTAGCTTCTGGCCTTCCTTGACGACATCGGAGACGTTTGTGACCCGATGGTTGGCCAACTGCGAAATATGGACCAGGCCGTCCGTACCGGGTGATATCTGAACGAAGGCCCCGAAATCGGTAATTTTAACCACCGTACCCTCATAGATCGCTCCGATTTCGGGGTCCATGGTGATGGCCTCGACCATTTTTCTGGCTTTTTCACCTTCTTCCGATGAAAAGGCGGCAATTTTGACGATACCAGAGTCATCGATCTCTACCCGGGTATTGGTTTCACTCTGAATCGCCCGCACGGTTTTGCCACCCGGACCGATGATTTCGCGGATTTTATCCGGGTTGATTTTGATCGTCAGCACTTTCGGTGCATAGGGAGAGGTTTCCTTGCGCGCCTCCCGGATGGTTTCGAGCATTTTACCGAGGATGTGCAGGCGACCGATCCGAGCCTGCTCAAGGGCTTTCTGCATGATGTCCCGTGACAGCTCACGGATCTTGATGTCCATTTGAACGGCGGTGATGCCGTCTTTCGTTCCGGCCACCTTGAAGTCCATGTCGCCGGTGTGGTCTTCATCGCCGAGAATATCGGAGAGCACCGCCACCTTCTCCTCACCCTTTACGAGTCCCATGGCGATGCCCGCCACCGGGGCTTTGATGGGGACGCCACCATCCATCATAGCCAGAGTACCGGCGCAGACGGTTCCCATGGAGGATGAGCCGTTTGATTCGAGCACCTCGGATACAATACGGATCGTGTAGTCGAAATCTTCCTTGTTCGGCAGGACTTTTTCGAGGGCCCGGGTTGACAGTCCGCCGTGTCCGATGTCCCGTCGCGAGGGGCCGCCGAGGCGCCGGGCTTCTCCGACCGAAAACGGCGGGAAATTGTAGTGAAGCATGAACGGTCTGAATTCTTCGCCGCTCAGCGTTTCCACCCGCTGCTCATCTTGTCCCGAACCGAGGGTCAGCACGCCGAGCACTTGGGTTTCGCCCCGCGTGAACAAGGCGCTGCCGTGCGGTCGCGGTAAAAAGCCGACTTCGCAGGTTATCGGGCGGATTTCATCGAATTTTCTACCGTCGATTCGTCGGTTGGCTTTCAAGACCAGATCGCGGCAGACGCTTTTCTTCAAGTCACCGATGATCTCGTAAATTTCCCCGCGGCGATCCGCGTATGCTTCACCCAGCAAGGCGAAATAATTGTCTTTTACTTCCCGCAAGGCTTTGCTGCGCTTGGTTTTTTCGGGAATCACAACTGCCGCTTCAATTTGCCCCCGCAGTTCGGATTCGATGCGGGCAACCAGCGCCGGATCCTTTTCCAACGGCAGGAATGGACGTTTCGGAACACCGGCGTCATTCTTCAGTTTTTCCTGCAGGGCGATGATCGGCTGCATTTCTCCATGGGCAAAGTAGATGGCATCCAGCAGGTCTCCTTCGCTGATGTTGCTGCCGCCGCCTTCCACCATGACGATGCCGGTCTTGGAGCCCGCGACAATGATATTGATGTCGGAGCGCTCGAGTTCGCCGATGGTCGGATTGACCATCAGCCGGCCGTCGATACGTCCCACCCGAACACAGGCGATTGGTCCGGCAAACGGAATCTCCGATATCTCGAGGGCCGCGGACGCACCGATCATGGCCAGGGTGTCGGGCTCATTTTCCTGATCCATCGACAACACCATGGCGATAACCTGGGTTTCATTGCGGTAGCCTTTCGGGAACAATGGGCGGATAGGGCGATCGATCAAACGCGCCGTCAGAGTTTCCTTTTCGCTGGGGCGGCCGATTTCACGCCGAAAATAGTTGCCGGGAATACGGCCGGCGGCGTAAATCTTTTCCTGATACTCGACCGTCAAGGGCAGAAAATCCGATTGTCTTTCCTCCGGGGTCGCAACCACCGTCACCAGGACGGTCGTCTCGCCGTAGCGAACCAGCACGGCACCGGAAGCCTGTTTGGCGACTTTGCCGGTCTCAATGGTCAGTGTTTTCGGCCCGAGCTGGGCTTGTAATGATATTTCCATTTTCATCTCCTAAAAAATAAGCGACTTACCCTTCTGTTATCGCTATGAAAGTCGCTTATACGGGCGAATTCTTCGCGAACGGCGGGTAAAGGGAGTTAAACTCACCGTCCGGCTTACACCGCACTCCTCGTGAGTTTCGTCAGGGACATTGGCAGGTTTCAGCGCTTCAAACCGAGGGTTTCGATAATGGCGCGATATCGGTTGACGTCCTTGTTTTTAACGTAGTTCAGGAGCCGACGACGTCGACCGACCAGCATCAGCAAACCTCTGCGGGAATGGTGATCTTTCTTGTGAAGCTTGAGATGCTCGGTCAGGTAAGAAATTCGATGGGTCAAAAGCCCGACCTGGACTTCGGGCGATCCGGTGTCCCCTTCGTGTAACTTGAATTTGTCGATCAGTTTCTTTTTCTCGTCCGTTGAGAAGACCACTTTCTTTATTCCTCCTTTTTTTGAAATGATGGCTGCACCCGAATCCGTTTGTTGCACTAGCCCCTTCAACATCCGGTTGTAAGCCCCTTCTGAATTCAGCCGGCTGCGTGGCTGAAAACACAGAGGTAGCGTAACTTTTCGCTGTCCCCTTGATACGTCAGAATCGCCAGAAGATTCCGATGTGAATCGAGGATCTTTACCAGGCCTTGAGCCTCTTCAAATGAACCCTCATCGAAGTCGTTTTTTTGAACCACTCTGCCATGTTTTACGTGATGAGTCAAAGATTTGTTCGCCACGATGCCCGGAATGTCCGGCAGAGTATCAGCCATCGAAACCATCCGGGCGAAGATCCGGTTTTCACGGGCCAGGGCCTCCAAGTCGGTCAGTGTCAGTGCATCATAAAGGGTGAACCGCCCGCTTTCAATTCTCCGGAGCTCTTTGAGGTGTCCACCGCACCCCAGTCGGTTGCCGATATCCGAACAGAGTGTGCGAATGTAAGTCCCGGCCGAGCAGCTGACCTCGAAGCGGACAAACGGCAACTCGATCCCCTGAAGGCGGATGGTCTCGATCTCGACCCGGCGCGGTGGTTTCTGGACCGGCCGTCCCTGGCGGGCATACCGGTAAAGCGGGACCCCGTGCAGCTTCAGGGCGGAATACGCCGGTGGGTGCTGCCAGTAAAAACCTTCGAACTGCTTGACGCTCGCTTCCACGCATTCTGCGGTGAGCCCCACCGTCGCGGTTGATGAGATCACGCTGCCGGTGACGTCTTGGGTGTCGGTCTCAACCCCCAGGTGCATAACCGCACTGTATTTTTTACGGCCGTGTAAAAAAAACTGTGCCAATCGTGTGGCCTGGTTGACACAGCATACCAGCACACCGGTGGCGAAAGGGTCGAGCGTTCCGGCGTGACCGACCTTTCGGGCCTTAAGGATTCGTTTGACGTTTGCCACTGCCTTGGCCGAAGACATGTCCGCGGGTTTGTCCAGAACGAGGATACCGCTGGTTTCTGAGACCTCCATAATACCCGGCCGATGTCGACCTACAGTTTCTCCGCCAGTTGGGCAATTTGGGTTTTTACCTCCCAAAGCGGCGCTTCGATCCTGAAACCGGCGGCACTTTGATGGCCGCCGCCGCCGTAAGAGACGGCAACGGCAGAGACATCGACCGAACCATCGGAGCGCAGACTGACATGGTACCGGTGTCGATTCTTGGTTGCGTCACTTCCATTTTGCAGCTCTTGAATCAGTGCGGCAACCCTTACGTCTTCTATTCTGCGGGCATAGTGAATCATACCGTCGGCGTCCTCGGGCTGCGTGCCGGTTTGACGAAGCATTTCCCGCGTCACGGTCATGATTGAGAGCTTGCCGTTGGCGGCGATTTCAATCGAATCCAGCGCCAGGTTCAGCAGCTTTATGCGGCCGAGGGAATAGGTCCCATAAACGTGCCGGGCCACTTCGTGCGGCCTGACACCTTTTTCCGCCATTTCCAGACAGATGGCAAAGGTGGCCTGGTTGGTGTTTGCGAAGCGAAACGATCCGGTATCGGTCAATATTCCGGTATATATCAGTGTGGCCAGATCTTTATCGATGGGGGTCTTCATCCTCACCAAAAGATGGTAGACCAGTTCTGCAGTGGCACAGGCTGCCGGCTCGACCAAGCGAACCGTACCGAAACCGGTATTGGTGATATGATGGTCGATATTGACGACAACCGGTATCTTCTGCATCACGGCAGCGGCTGGCCCGACGCGCTCCAGGTCGCCACAGTCCAGGATCACGGCCGTGTCGAATGCCTCCGCCTTGTTGAATTCGCTTGTGATGCGTCCAACCGACGGCAAGAAGCGGTATACCGCCGGAATCGGACTGGCGTTGTAAAATGTGACGTTTTTTTGCTGCTTTTCCAGTGCCAAACCGATGGCCAGAAGCGAACTGACGGCATCACCATCCGGGTTTTCATGGGACGCCACCACGACACGCCGGCTTTCGGTTAAGGATCGGAGAATCTGTTCCGTCATGATTTCGCGCTGAGGGACCGGAGAAGTTTTTCGATATGGGCCCCGTGGTCAAAAGAGTTATCGTAATAGAATTCGAGATCCGGCATGTAGCGCAGACCAAGCCGGCGGGCCAGCGTAACCTTAACAAAACCCAGAGCGCTCTCGAAGCCTTGCTGAACGGCCTCGATTTTTTCGGCCCCGCCCGGGGTAGAGAAATAGATTCGAGCGATCCGCAGGTCACGCGTCATTTTGACATCGGTTATCGTCGTCAGTTCGAGACGCGGGTCTTTCACTTCCTTGAGCAGGATGTCAGACAGCGTCTGTTGTATCAGGCCCCCGACGCGATCGGCACGCGAATAGGACGTCATAGGGTGATGATCTCCATTTCAGAGTCGATGACCTCCGCCAGGCCCAAATCATCTATCAGGTTAAGAACCTTGTCGGTCTTAGAGTTGATGACCTGGCGGTCGTTTCCCACGAGCGCGAATCCGATCTCCGCCCGCTGATGCATATCGTTTGATCCCGTCTCGGCCACCGAAATGTTGAATTTATTGCGCATCTGCCCGATGATTGACTTGACGACGCTGCGTTTTGCTTTCAAAGAACGGCAGTCGTGCAGTCTGAAGGTGACAATTCCAATCCCCACGACCATCTGCGGCTCGCTTGGTTTACCGAGCGCTTCACTCAGCGATCTCTTCGATCAATCGATCGCCGGTTTACACTTCCGGTTTGATTTCTTCCAGGTAATAGCATTCCAGAACATCGCCGACCTTTATATCATTGAAATTCTCGACGCCGACTCCGCATTCATATCCGTTCTGCACTTCCTTGACATCATCCTTAAAGCGCCGCAGAGAAGCGTTTTTGCCTTCGTATTGGACAACCCCGTCCCGCAGGACCCGCAGGAGTCGTCCGCGTTCGATTCTTCCTTCCGTCACGTAACATCCGGCAATGGTGCCTGTCTTCGGCACATGAAAGGTATCGCGAACCTCGGCCCTTCCCAGAACACGCTCTTCGAAGGTCGATGACATCATACCGGCGATGGCGTTCTTTATATCTTTGATCACGTCGTAGATCACATTGTAGAACCGCATGTCTACGCCTTCCTCGTTGGCCAGCATCTGAACCTTGGTCGCGGGGCGGACGTTGAAACCGATAATGATGGCATTGGAAACCGATGCCAGGGAAACATCCGATTCGGTGATGGTTCCGGTGGCAGAGTGGACGATGTTGATGTTGACCTCTTCGTTGCTCAGCTTGGTCAGCGAATCGGCCAAGGCTTCGATCGAGCCGTGAACGTCGGCCTTCAGGATCAGGTTCAAGTCCTTGACTTCCCCCTGCTGCATTTGTTCGAAGAGTTTCTCGAGGCTCAAACGCCCGGTCTTGGCCAACTCCTTGGAGCGGTGTTTCTGGATGCGGTGTTCACTGATCTGCTTGGCATTCTTTTCGTCCGCCACCGCGATCAACTCATCGCCGGCCATGGGAACTCCGGAGAGGCCGATGACCTCCACCGGAATGGACGGGCCGGCTTCATCAACCATCTGACCTATGTCGTTGAGCATGGCGCGCACCTTACCGGAATAAACCCCGCATACGACGGCATCCCCCGTGTGCAGGGTCCCTTCCTGAACGAGTACGGTGGCGATCGCCCCACGGCCCGGATCGATTTTCGATTCCACCACGTGCCCGTAGGCCCGTTTTTCTGGATCGGCCTTCAATTCTAATACTTCGGCCTGCAGCAAAATCAGATCCAGCAGACCGTCGATGCCGATGTTCTGTTTGGCGGAGACCTTGACAAAAATGGTGTCGCCGCCCCATTCCTCGGGAGTCAGGCCCTGTTCGGCGAGTTCCCGATAAACACGGTCCGTGTTGGCATTGTCCTTGTCGATTTTGTTAACGGCCACGATGATCGGCACATTGGCGGCCCTGGCGTGGTTGATGGCCTCGATGGTCTGCGGCATGACCCCGTCATCGGCGGCGACCACCAGAACGACGATGTCGGTAACCTGTGCCCCCCTGGCCCGCATGGCGGTGAACGCTTCGTGGCCCGGGGTGTCAAGGAAGGCAATTTTGCCTTTTTCGGTTGTGACGTGATAGGCGCCGATATGCTGCGTGATGCCGCCGGCTTCGATGTCCGTGATCCTTGTTTTCCGGATGACGTCGAGCAAAGAAGTTTTGCCGTGATCGACATGTCCCATTATCGTGACCACCGGTGATCGTTCAATCTGCCGGGTGGGATCGTCTGCTTCGACCTTCAAGAACGTTTCCTCCTCGAAAGCGGCCAGTTCGACCTCATAGCCGAACTCGGCGGCCACAAGGGCGGCCGTATCGAAATCGATGGTTTGATTGACCGTTGTCATGACACCCATTCCCATCAGGGTCTTGATCATTTCACCGGCCTTGATGCCCATGCGTTTGGCCAGATCGGAAAGAACGATGGCCTCATCTATTTTAACGCGCCGTTTGATGGCTTTGGCGGTAGTAATCTGGGTTTTCTGGGCCGGGCCGGCTGCCTTGGCTTTGCCGGCTTTTTTGCCCTTGCGTGGGCGCTGACGGCCACCGTAGAGCGCTGCGCCTTCGATGACTTCTTTCTTTCGAAACGAAATTTTCTTCTTGAAGAATTTATTGTCGGATTCAGCGTCCTCAGCCTGCCGTTTCTTCTTCTTTTTCTTGACTTCTTTGGTCGGTTCTTCTCCGGGCGCACCGCGAGAAGGCGGCGCGGGCCGCAGGGCGACGACCTTTTCTGCCGGCCGAGCCGGGGCTTTGCCCCTGAGCGGTTCGGCGGCCGGTTCTTTTGCAACGGGGGGAACCGGCATGCGGATGATTTTGGCCGCCTGATCTTTTTTCTTTGCTTTTTTGAGTGCTTGTTTCGACTTTACTTCTACAGACGGTTCGGCGGCAACTGGTTCCGGTGCAGGCGTTTCAGCCGTTGCGGGCGCTTCCGATTCGGCGGCCTTGTCGGCTTCTTTTTCTGCTTCGACTTTGGTTTCGATCTCTGTTTCTGCAGTGGCTGCCGGCGTTTCGGTTGCCACCGCTTCTGCGATCGTCGGCGGCGTCGAGGGTTCTTCTGCTGGAGCTGTTTCCGCTTCGGCCGCGACTGCAGCCGGCGCCTCTTCCGCCGCTTCCTCTGCCGCTTCGATTTCCGGCGGCACTTCCACTGTAACGGTTTTCTTGCGGCGCCGGATGACGGTCGGCTTGACCCGTGTTTCGACGACGGTTTCGGATTTTTGTCCGAAGAGACCGGCCTTGATCTGCGCCACCACCTCATCTTCGAGCGCACTCATGTGGCTCTTGATTTCGACGTCGATATCCATGTCCTTCATCTTTTCGATAAGGCTCTTGTTGGTCATGTTCAGATCCCTGGCAAGTTCATATACCCTGATCTTTGCCATCAATCCCCCTAAAAGTCACTGTTATGCGAGTGGCCTTCGCGCGCCCTCGGTAGCGTTCAGACCGAATGGGTCGGATCGCCGGTCGTCTGGAGCCGTTTCCGATGTCATTCTTCTCCGGTCGGCTCCACGGTGGCGGCTGGCTCAACCGGCTCGGCCGGCTCGGCAGTTTCGTCAGTTTCGGCTGTCGCCTCGACTATTTGGTCGCCGGCGGTGTCTCTCGCCGCTGCAGATTCATCCACGGCGGTTTCGGTTTGTATAGCTTGTTTTGAAGCATCGATCAATTTTTTTGCACTTTCTTCCCCGATACCCTTGATCTGGATCAGGTCTTCCACGGTCGCCTTGCTGATTTCTTCAGCAGAGAAAAACCCTTTTTCATACAGGGCATCGGCCAGGCTGATACCGACGCCGGTCAATGCGAGCAAAGAATCGTAGCCGCTGCGCATTGCTTCGCTGTATTTGGTTTCGCTCTTGACGTCCAGGTGCCATCCGGCAAGTCTGGAAGCCAGACGGACATTTTGGCCGCGTTTGCCGATGGCGATCGAAAGAAATTCATCCGGAACGATGACCTCCATGGTGCGGTTGGCCTCGTCGATGATCACGCGCGAGATCTCTGCCGGGGCCAGAGCATTGCACACATATCTGGCAGGGTCAACGTGCCACGAAATGATGTCGATCTTTTCTCCCCGCAGTTCCTGGACCACATTTTGCACGCGGCTCCCCTTCATTCCGACGCGGGCACCCACCGGATCGATGTCGGCATTGCTGGAGGCGACGGCTATCTTGGCCCGTACACCGGGTTCACGGGCCGCTCCCATGATTTTGACGATACCTTCGCTGACCTCCGGCACTTCCATTTTAAACATGTTGATCAGAAAATCGACATGGGTGCGCGACAAGATAATCTGCGGACCGCGGCTCTCGTGCAGGACCTCTAAAATCAAGGCCCGGATCCGGTCGCCGCGGCGGTAACCCTCCCTGGGGACCTGTTCGCGAACCGGCACAATCCCTTCGGTCTGACCCAGATTGACGATGATGTCTCCCCGGTCGATGCGCTGGACGATTCCGTTGAGGATTTCTCCCTTGCGGTCGATGAAACTGGCGAAGACCGCATCTTTTTCGGCATCCTTTATCTTTTGAATAATTACCTGTTTGGCAGACTGGGCCGCTATCCGGCCGAAAGTCGAGGTGTCCATTTTGGTGCCAAGGCTGTCACCGATTTCACATTCCGGGTCGAGCTTGCGACCCTCTTCAAGGCTGATCTCCAGTGCCGGTTCCATGATGACCTCGGCGACCTCCTTGAATTGAAACACCTCGATTTCCCCGACTTCTTCGTTGTATTGGACTTCGATTTCCATTTTGTTGCCGAATTTTTTGCGGGCGGCTGATTTCAAGGCTTCCTCGAGGGCCTTGA
This sequence comes from Deltaproteobacteria bacterium, assembly GCA_032127235.1. GTDB lineage: Bacteria > Desulfobacterota > Desulfobacteria > Desulfobacterales > SG8-13 > JARFQH01. Next base: position 16,178 of record JAQAZR010000110.1, on the reverse strand, counting down.
TGAGGACTTCGCGTGAAATCCCCTTGTCTTTGCTCACCTGTTCAACAACCCGCTTAATGTCTGACATGTGCATCGCTAATCTCCGTGATTGACCAGTCGCGCCTTCTTTATTGCGGTGTGCGGTATGGCGACTGTTTCCTTATCAATCGTTAGGTTGACCCGTCCGTCTAAAATACCCGCCAAAGTACCGGTAAAATTTTTCCGACCGTCGATCGGCCGCGATGTCTGAACTTTGATCTTTTTCCCTTTGAAACGGTTGAAATCGTCTACTTTTCCGATCGGCCGCTCGGGTCCCGGGGACGAGACCTCGAGACTGTATGGGCCCACCTCCTCCAGGCTGATATCCAGGACATCGGTGAGCTGACGGCTGACGGCAGCACAGTCGTCCAGAGTGATGCCGCCGGGTTTGTCGACAAAGAGTCGCAGAACCCTGCCGCTGGTTTCCGAATGAAACTCAACAAAGACCAGTTCGACACCTTCCGCTTCACAGAGCGGCTCAGCGATTGCGAAAACCTGCCGAGCGATCCGCTCCGAGCGGGTTTGCACGGCTGGAGCGACTGATGTCCGATCGCTCTGGTTCTTATGTCGGTTCTGTTCTTTTCTCACCTTTTTTGTTTGGCCCCTATAAACGCAAAAAACGGGCATCCGCCCGTTTCTTCAAGTCCGAGTGTGTCTTTGAGAGTGTTAATATTACCGATTCATTATATTAACCTTTAATAAGACGATGAACCACTTAATTCTGGTTCTACCCTCACTCAGCCTTCTGCGAAGGAAAGGCGGAGAAGAATTGGAGCGGGCAACGAGATTCGAACTCGCGACACCAAGCTTGGGAAGCTTGTACTCTACCAACTGAGCTATGCCCGCATACGGCAGCATCTAATTAGGATACATTTGATACTTTGTCAATAATTTTCATCGATTATTTTTGAAGCGTCTGGACTATTTTGACGGCCTCTGGTAGGATATCAACGATTGTCTACCGACCGGTCGCCTATCGGGATGACCGATATGGCTTCCAGCCTACCCGTGCGTAAAAGCGTCGCCGAGAAGACAGGCAGAAAAAATGGAGGAAAAACCCAAAAATCGGGTCTATTTCACCGATCAGATGGTCTTGATCGGTTGCGGCATCGCAGCGGTATACTGGTTGCTGGACTCGATCGTGGCCATTTTTCTGTCGACGGAAGGCCCTGTTCTGCACCGGATTCTCGGGGCGGACATGCGGGATATCTGGACGCGGCTGATCGTCCTGTGCCTGTTTGTCATATTCGGCTCCCACGCGCAGTATACCATCAACGAACGGCGCGAGGTGGCCAAAAAACTTGAAAGGGACCGCCTGACCCGTGAGCGGTTCCAACGGCTGCTCTCACCCGATCTGGCCGAAATGGTGGTTTCGGGACAGCTCAGGGTCGAAAAGGGAGGCGTCTCAAGGGTGGCGACGGTCATGTTCGTCGACATCCGTGGGTTTACCTCGATGAGTGAGAGGACGCCGCCCGACGAAGTGCTTCAAATGCTCAACGAATACTTCGAAATCGTAGTGGCGGTCGTGTTCCGTTACGAAGGGACGGTCGACAAATTCATGGGAGACGAAATTATGGTGATCTGGGGTGCCCCGATTGCCCATGGCGACGATCCGGCGCGGGCGGTGCGCGCAGCGCTCGCGTTTCAGGCCGAGCTAGAAAAATTCAATCGAAACCGTCAGGCCGAGAACAAACCGGCCATCAAAATCGGCGTCGGCATCAATACGGGCGCGCTGGTGGCCGGTTACATCGGCTCGTCTCAGACCATGAGTTACTCGGTCATCGGTGATACCGTCAATACCGCCTCCCGTTTGTGCGCCGCCGCCAAAGCGGGGCAGATCATCATCTCGGAAAACTCGCGCAATTGCGTCGAGGACCATTTCGAGCTGGTCGAAATCGAAGCAGTGCGGGCCAAAGGAAAGTTCAACCCCATTCGAGCGTTTACCGTTGTAAGAGAACTTTCCCCCCGCTTGGGAATAACCGCCGGCCGGGAGGACGAACGATCCCATCCGTCCCCGTTTCCCGTCACGGCACCGGCTACTAAAAGTATTTAGAAAGCCGGCAGGGGTGTTGTGTGGCCGGTTCGGTTGGGTCGCAAGGTGATCCGCGCGGCGGAATAGTCGTGCGGCCGGCCGGCATTTCCCGCTCAGCTGTCTTCCAGCAACTTGCGGATACTCTCCAGTTCGTCCTTCAATTCTTTCGTGCTCAGAGGTGACGCAGCGACCGGTTTGTCGTTTTTTTGAGTCGAGAGAAACTGGCGGGCGCCTTCGATCGTGAACTTTCTTTCGTGCAGAAGATGGCGAATTTTCAGAACTGTTTCGACATCGGCACGGCGGTAAAGACGTTGGCCCGAACTGGTGCGTTTGGGACGGATGCAGGAAAATTCGTTTTCCCAGAACCTGAGCACATAGGTCGGCAGCTGGGCGATCTTGCTCACCTCTCCGATCTTGAAGTAGAGTTTGTCCGGCAATTGCGTTTTTTCTTGCATTGTCATTTGAAGTAGACGGAGTCAGGGTACAGGTTCAAGAGCTCCCACTGCGTTTTTCAGTGGCAGAGCTTAACGCGTACCGTCAGCGATATCAGGCCGGAAGAGAAGCCTTGAACTCTTCCAGCAGTTGTCCGGTTATCTTCTGATGCAACCGGTTGATCTCTTCGTCCTCCAGGGTTCGCGTCGAGGAGCGATAGACGATTCTGAATGAGATGCTCTTGCGTCCTTTAGGAATCGGTTTGCCTTCGAAAACATCAAAGAGCTGCAGGGCTTCGATCAATTCTTCGTTCATTTGGTCGACGCATTGGAGAATTTTACCGGATTCGATGAGGCGGTCGACAATAAGGGTGGCATCTCGGGTGACCACCGGAAATTTGGGAATCGGCCGGGATGATTTCGTGTCGGGGATCAGCGGCAGCAGCCGGTCAATATTCAGCTCGAAAATATAGGCCGTTCGCTTCAAATCGAATCTGCGCAGAGCCTGGGGGTGGATTTCACCCAACAGCCCGATTTCCGTTTCTTGCGCCCGAATCCGGGCGCTGACACCGGGCCGGGTGTAGGTGCAGTCATCATCCGGTAGACGGGTAAAGTCGACTTTCTGCACGTCCAACTGCTGCAACAGCGATTCGACCACGCCCTTCAAATCGAAGAAATCGGTGTCCACTTCACTGGTGTGCCAAGAAGGTGAAAATCGTGAACCGCTCCAAAGCCCGGCCAGCATTTCAATTTCTTCCGGAAGCGCGTCGGGTCCGGTGGCGAAGAAGGTTTTGCCGATTTCAAACAGTTTCAGGTTTCTTTCCTGTTTGGTGAGGTTGAGCTGCAGGGTTTGTAAAAGACCGGGAACCAGTGAGGTCCGCATAACAGCCTGCTCCTCGGTCAACGGATTCAGGATTGCCACTGTATGGCGCCGGGGATCGTCATTTTTCAACCCGAGCCGATCACCGTCACCGGAGCCGATAAAACTATAGGTGACGATTTCGTTAAAACCGCAGCCGACCATCAGCTGTTTGATCCGGTTGCGCGATGTCCTCGTTTTAAGCAGAGGTCGCCCTCTGACGGGCACGGCTGGATAGGTCAGCGGGATGTTGTTGTATCCCGAGAGTCGGGCGACCTCTTCCATCAGGTCTTCAGGACGGCGGACATCGACCCTGAAGCTGGGTGGGGTTACCGTCAGGTGATGGTTTTGTGCCGGTCTTACGTCAAATTCGATCGACTGCAGCAGAGTCGCGATCGTCGGGGCCGAGAAATCGGTTCCCAGCAGTCGGTTCGTTTGCGAGACACCGAGGGAGATGACAGGGGCATCAACCGGTTTCGGATGAGCGTCAATGAGGCCGTCGACTAGGGTTGCGCCTGAAATTTCGGCCATGAGCTGTGCGGCGCGGTTTAGAGCCGTTACCGTTCCGTGAGGATCGACGCCGCGTTCGAATCGGAAGGACGCCTCGGTGTTCAGTCCGAGTTGCTTGGCCGTCTTTCGGATACTGGATGGGTTAAAGTACGCGCTTTCGATCAAGACGCGCTTGGTACCCGGTTCGATTTCCGAGTTGTGCCCCCCCATGACCCCGCCGATGGCCACCGGATTCTCGGCATCGCAGATCATGAGCATGTCCCGCGACAACTGCCGCTCTTTTTGATCCAGGGTCGTGAAGACCTCTCCCGCCGTGGCTGTTCGCACCACGATCCGATGACCGGTCAGGCGGTCGAAATCGAAGGCATGCAACGGTTGGCCGAGTTCCATGAGCACAAAATTGGTGACATCGACGATGTTGTTGATGGGTCTCAAGTCGACCGACAGGAGACGATCCTGCAGCCAAAATGGGGAAGGAGCGACGGTGACGCCGGACAACAGTTTGGCTGCATAGCGCGGGCAGAGATCAGGGGCTTCTATGGTGACCGATGTCAGCTCATCGACGGCGTTGCCGCTGCCGGGTAAATGGCAGTCCGGATACCGGAGAGGCGTTTTCTGAATGCCCGCAATTTCTCGTGCGATACCGATAATGCTGAGGCAGTCGGGCCGATTGGGCGTCAGGTCGATGTCGATCACCGTGTCGGCCAGTTCGAGCGCAGACTTCAGTGACCGACCCGGAGTCAGGCGGTTATCGATCTTCAGGACGCCAGATCCGTCGCTTCCGAGCCCCAGTTCCTTTTCACTGCATATCATTCCCTCGGAGGCGATGCCGCGGATGACGCTCTTTTGCAGGACCGTTCCGTCGGGAAGCACGGCACCCGGCAGGGCGACCGCTACCGACAAATCTTTTCTGGCATTCGGTGCACCGCAGACCACATCGATGGTGCCCGAGCCGATGTCGACTTCGCAACACTTGAGCATGTCGGCGTTCGGGTGAGGGCGCACGTCACGGATTCGTCCGACCAACACCCGATCGAGATAAGTGTAGCGATCCGATACCGAATCGACTTCGAGGCCGACCATGGTCAGAGCGTTCACCAGGCGATCGATGGACATTTCGATCGCAACATATTCCTTTAACCAGCTCAGACTGACCCGCATGCTAAAATTGCCTCAAGAAGCGGATATCATTTTCGAAATATTTTCGGATGTCGTCTATGCCGTATTTGAGCATAGCGATGCGTTCGACACCCATTCCAAAGGCAAATCCGGAGTACTGACCGGCAGGATAGCCGACGTTCTCGTAAAGGGCTGGGTGAACCATTCCGGACCCGAGAATTTCAAGCCATCCGGTTTGCGAACAGACCCTGCATCCGGCCCCGCGGCACATGACACAGACAATATCGACTTCCGCACTCGGCTCGGTGAACGGAAAGAAGCTGGGTCTGAAACGCAGGCTGGTGCGCTCATCGAACATCTGATGCACAAAGGTCGTGAGAACCCCTTTGAGGTCGCCGAAAGAGATCTGCCGGTCGACCAGAAGTCCCTCCACTTGATGGAACATCGGGGTGTGAGTCAGGTCCGAATCCCGGCGATAAACTTTGCCGGGCGCGATGACGGCCACCGGCGGCGGCTGTTTTTCCATGGTCCGGATCTGAACCGGCGAGGTGTGGGTTCGCAGGACGATGTTGTCAGACATGTAAAAAGTGTCCTGCATGTCTCTGGCCGGGTGATTCTTGGGGATGTTGAGTGCCTCGAAATTGTACCAGTCGCTTTCGACCTCGGGCCCTTCCACGATGTCGAATCCCAGCCGCACAAAAATATCGCAGATTTCCTGGGTGACCCGGCTGATCGGGTGAAGACTGCCCAACGGAACCGGCCGGCCGGGAAGGGTGACATCGATGCGTGCCTCCAGACCCGTTTGGGCGGTTTCGAATCGATGAACGACATCTTTGAGAGCCTTGTCGATCGTATTTTTGATGTCATTGGCGCGCTTGCCCATTGCGGCCCGTTTTTCCGGCGGCATTTGGCTGATGCCCCGTAAAAAAAGGGTCACGGCGCCTTTTCGACCCAGATAGCGTACAGAAAGAGCTTTTACACTTTCGGCATCCGAGGCATCGTCGAGGGCTTTCAGTGCCTCCTCTAAAATCTGTTCGATCGAAGTTTCCACAGTGGTATGGTTAAACCTGCTGAATCGCCAACTTGGCAATCTGACTGAAACCGGCCGGATCGGTTATGGCCAGGTCGGCCAGCACCTTGCGGTCCAGTGTGATGCCGGCGCGTTTCAGACCGTTGATGAACTTGCTGTAAGAAAGGTCGTTCATCCTCGCCGCCGCGTTGATTCTGGCAATCCAGAGCTGACGAAACTCCCGCTTGCGCTGCCGCCGGTCGCGATAGGCATACATGAGCGCTTTATCGACAGAATCGGCTGCGGTGCGAAACAGTTTACTGCGGCCGCCGCGAAATCCTTTGGCCAGCTTCAATACTTTTTGACGACGTCTTCTCGCTTTGAATCCTCGTTTTACTCGCATGATGGTTCTCCTGAACGTATTCTCCGTGCGGAGGCGACCTGGCGAACCCGGAGCCTGCGGACGCCTTTAGCGGCGACCAATGGAAACCGGCCGCATGTCAATTGGCGGCAGCCCGAGATCGTCTTGCGGTGCAGACTGCCCTCAGGTCCGGTCACCCCGGTAAGTTGTCGAAACCGCCGCTATCCGTTGGGCAGCAAAAGCCGCAGTTCCTTGAGATCGGACTTTTTAATCATCTGGGATTGACGCGACTGTCGCTTTCGTTTGGTCGTTTTCTTGGTTAGTATATGGCTCTTGTGCGATTTGCTATACACAAATTTGCCGGTACCGGTTTTTTTGAACCGCTTGGCGGCTGAACGATTGGTCTTTATTTTCGGCATCACTGACTCCTCTGTTGGTATTAGCAGCGATTTTTCGCTTTTGTCATATCGGGACGTCCGGGTCCGGCTCAAAATAATAGATGGCGCGGGAAAGGATTCAACATCGCCACACGCCACCATCGTGTTTACACTTCGGCAAATTTTTCCCACACCCGATGATTGCTTTCCACATCTGTTTTCACAACCGGTGCGGGTTGTCCGGGGCTATCGGGGGGACAGCACCATCATCAGTGTTCGGCCTTCAAATTTCGGGTACTGCTCTACCACGGCCACATCGGCTGTTTCTTCCGCAATCTTCGCCAGCATATCGCGGCCGAGCTGGGAAAGCGTGATTTCCCGGCCCCTGAACATGACGGTCACCTTAACTTTATCCTTTTTGTCGATAAATTTTTTTATGGAACCGATCTTGACCTGCAAGTCGTGGTCGTCCGTATTGGGGCGAACCTTTATTTCCTTGAGCTGGAAGGTGGTCTGTTTCTTTTTGGCCTCCTGCTTTTTCTTGGTCTGCTCGTACTTGTAGCGGCCGTAATCCATTATTTTACAGACAGGAGGATTCGCGTTGGGTGAAATTTCTACAAGATCGAGTCCGAATTCTGCTGCGCTTTTAAGCGCTTCGGTGATCGATACGACACCGACCTGATTTCCCTCCGGGTCGATAACCCGAACCTCTTTGGCGCGGATGAACTGATTGATGTTGGTCCGATCAACCGGCTTTGATTTAAATATTCGTCCTTTTAAGGCTATCCCTGCACCTCCACCATCTAAAGGTAAATGCCGCTTCGGCGTCTGTGGCCGCTCCCGGCTAATGCAGCTCCACAAAACACGCCGGTCATCATTTATTAGTGTAGTGAGTTAACCAATAACAATAGGGAATGCAAGAAAAAAATTCAAGCCTAAAAAATTATCATCGGCGGTCTGCGATTCGACCCTCATCAAGTGATGATCAAGGGAGCCGGAGGCTGACATCCGGCAGCGAACTATTGTTTGAGGGTGTAGCGGGCCAGCAGACTGTCTTTCCAGTAGACGTTTTGCGGATTGGCAAAGAAGGCTTTCAGCAGTTGGACGCTGTCTGCACGCCGCACGTGCGGTATGATCGATATGCCTGCGTTGCGGTAAAGCGGGCTGAGCTGCGTCAGATCGCACCCCGTTCCGCCACCCATTACGTCTTCGAAAGCGTAGACAATGGTTCTGATACCGCTCAAAATGACAGCGCCGTAGCACATCAGGCACGGTTCGAGCGTGCTGAAGAGCACAATTTCGGCTGGTGCGACATCCCTGCCGACCAGCACCAGGCGTCTCAAGGCGACCATTTCGGCATGGTCGACTTCATTGACCTCTTCGGCGGTGGTCCCAGTCCGCCGACCCGACGCCAGGATCCGGTCTTTGTGAACCAAAATGCACCCAACCGGAAACTCTCCGGCATGGTAGGCAACTTCGGCTTGCTCAAGGGCCGCTGTCATGAAATGCGCATAGTCCATATTTTCGTACTAAACGGTCAAGGTCTTTCAGGCCGCCACGGTGCATGAAAATCGGTTGAGCCCGTTAGGCCCGTTGAGCCTGTTTAGCCCGTTGGCGCCGAATTTCAGCCATTTCTCGCAACCGCTTATCCGGTGAAGTCGCCTCCACGAGTTGCGGGTTGCGAGTTCTGAGTTTCGAGTTTCAAGTTTCCATTTTCGTGTTAGATCCCTGTCCGGTCGCGCCTTGCCGACCCGGTGCCTGATAGTTGTCCTTCTTGAGCCTCTAAAGGCGACAGATCGTATCGTCACATGGACAAGCGCCATTGACCTCGTAGGCATAGAAAAGCCGCGACTCCATCTGGGCCCGGTGCGGAGAAATAGGTTCAAATGCAGCGGTTGCAATCATCGCCAGCAGCCGCTCTCTATCCGGAAGCGCCTCCAGGCCGTGGTCGATGACGCGACCGGTGGATCCGTCCAGTACATCGGCATCCTCCCCGTTGGTTGCCACGACGACGGGAATCTGATAGGGCGCCAGCAGGCGGGAGGCCGCCAGGGCAGAGCGGTGGCGGGTGACGATCGAGCCGGGGCCGTATTTGACAATCATGGAGAGCCGACCCTGGAGCGTTACCACAAAATCGATTTTGACCATGGCCTGATGTGAGCCGGCCCGGGCTATCAGGGATTGGCGGGGGTGAATGTCACTCCGCCGATATCCCTTTTTTTCAACCAACAGTCGGGCCAGTTTCTGGCGATGGCGTTCGTCATGAGTGTCGGCCAGGGTTTCACCCGTAATGGTGTCGGTCAGTTCGCCGAGTATCAGATGGTGACCGTTCATTTAAATCGTTTCGCTACTCCAATATTATGGGGGTGTCAACCCCGCCAGTTTCAATGCAGAAATCCTCGGTGAAAATAAGAATCCTATAGATTACGCCGGGTGACCGGATTTTTATCCCGCCTAGGCGGGACAAAACTCGCGCAAAAGCGAGCCTAAAACCGAACAAGGTTGAGGCTTCGAAAATGATTGAATCTAAACCTCCATAATCCCGAGTTCGACAAATACCTTCTTATTGTTCGGTTCAATCCCGCCGCAGCGGGACTAATGCGCTCAAACAGTTGACCACTTTAAAATCCGGTCACCCGGCTCCATGTACAGGTTCGCCGAGAACCACCCGCTTCAATGGAAAATAGACCTCTGCTCTCGGTTTAGGCTTTACATGAACCTGTATCGTGGGATACATCAAACCTTTTCCTCCGGACAGGATCGAGACTGACGGAGGCCCTTTTATGCTGTTATATAGAATTTGTAGAAGAATTTTTCGATGAATTGTTAGGTGAATCGCAAGGGTTCGAAGTGCCGCATGCTGTCGATTCGAGAGGATTTTGAAAATAGGGAGCGCAGCTTCATGTCGCCCTTTGGCTGCCTGAGCGCGGCGTCGCGCGGGCGTCGGCGTCCTGAGAAGCCCTGTCCGATTCGTACCGCCTTCCAGGTGGACCGTGATCGAATCGTGTTCTCCAATGCTTTCAGACGGTTGAAACACAAAACCCAGGTGTTTCTCGCCCCGCTGGGCGATCAGTATCGGACCCGGCTGACCCACACGCTCGAAGTATCGCAAATGGCGCGCAACATTGCGCGGGCCCTCAGACTCAACGAGGATCTGGCCGAAGCGATTGCGCTTGGGCACGATCTGGGTCACACGCCCTTCGGGCACGGCGGCGAAACGGCGCTGAAAGAAGTCTATTCCGATCATTTTACGCATAAAGCCCAGAGCCTGCGGGTGGTTGACGTGCTGGAGCGCAACGGTGACGGACTGAACCTCACATATGAAGTGCGCGACGGCATTCTCAAACACTCCAAGGGATACGGCAAGATCATCCCGGATGATCCAGGCGAGCTGGCGGTCACGGTCGAGGGGCGCATTGTGAGAATCGCCGATATCATGGCTTATTTGAACCACGACCTGGAGGACGCCATCCGCAGCGGCGTCATCGTGGAAGAGCAGGTGCCGCAGGAATGCGGGCAAGTCATCGGCCGCACCCATCCCGAAAGGGCCACGACCATGATCAGGGACCTGGTCTACAACAGCAGCGTCGTTGACGACCGTTTCTGCCTGCGGATGAGCGACCGGGTCTCAGCCGCCATGACCAGTCTGCGCGAATTTCTGTACGAAAATGTTTACCGCTCACCGAAAGTGCACAACGAGTTCGTGAAGGCCAAAAAAATCCTGATCGAACTCTACGGCTATTTTCTGGAACAGCCGGAGCGACTGGAGCTGGAGATGATCAAAATCGGCATGGGAAACTGCAATCACCTGGATCAACCGGTCGAACGCCGGGTATGCGATTTTATCGCGAGTCTGACCGACAGCCATGCCATGGATCTCTATGAGCGGATTTTTTTTCCTTCACCCCTCGTGTTCGAACCAAGTGACCGTGCTGCCTACAACGCATAAACCCTTCTCGACACCGGAGCATTTCGGTCGGCATCTTGTCCGGCTGGAACAGCTGTACGCTTCAATGGACCGGTCTTACAAAAACACCGCCGACCATTACGGCTTCGCGTGCAACGGATGTGAAGACAACTGCTGCCTGACGTTGTTTCATCATCACACCCATCTCGAGTTTTTCTATTTATCTAAAGGATTCCGCGCCCTGGACCGGAAGCGACAGCTTGCCATAAGAGAGAAGGCGGAAGCGGTTTGCAGTGCCGTGCAGCCGGCCGAAAGAAACGGCCCGCCTCCGCGACAGATGTGTCCGCTCAACTTTGACAACCGCTGCTGTCTCTACGCGTATCGACCGATGATCTGCCGGTTGCACGGCATCCCCAGTGAACTGCACCGGCCGGACGGCCAAACAAGCCGTACGCCGGGATGTGCTTCATTTGTGGAACGCTGCGGGCAGATGACTTACATCCCATTCGACCGGACACCCTTTTATCGGGATCTCGCCGGTATCGAGCAGGCACTGAGGCGGGATATACCCGGTGCTGGAAAAATAAAAATGACTGTGGCGGAAATGATCCTGGCGTTTTAAAACAACAGGTTCCTCGCGAGCGACTGCGACTCGAATTGTTAAACCCATTACCCCCGATTTATGAAATACATCGACGAGAAGGATCTGAACAATCTACCCGGGATTCAGCTGAAGTCCGGCGACAGCTTTGCCTTCCGTTGCCATGCGGACATCGCTTGCTTCAACCGGTGCTGCCGTAACCTGAATCTTTTTCTGTACCCCTACGATGTCATTCGGCTCAAGAGAACCTTGGGGATCGACTCGGACCGCTTTCTGGACCAGTATGTGGACGTGGTGTTGCGGGATTTCAATTTTTTCCCCGATGTTCTGCTCCACATGGCCGACAATGCGGAACGCACCTGTCCCTTTTTAACCGATTCCGGCTGCTCCGTCTATCCGGACCGCCCCGACACCTGCCGCACATTTCCGGTCGAACAGGGAGTGCGTTACGATACCCGCTCCGATAAAAACGAACCCGTGCATTTTTTCAGACCCCCTGATTTTTGCCTCGGCCAGCAGGAGAAAACGCTCTGGACCATCGACACCTGGTCACAAGATCAGGAGGCCCTTACTTACAACAAAATGACGCTCAGCTGGGCTGAAATCAAACAGCTCTTTCAAAGAGATCCCTGGGGCAGCGAAGGACCCGAAGGACCGAAGGCCAGGATGGCTTTCATGGCGGCTTACAACATCGACCGGTTTCGAGAATTTGTGTTCGCCAGCAGTTTTTTAAACCGTTACAAACTCAAGGCCGCTCTTGTAAAGAAAATCCGCAGTGATGATGCGGCCCTGCTCAAACTGGGATTTGACTGGATCAAGCTGTTTGTCTGGGGAGTGACCTCCAAGCAGATCCGGCCCCGATAGGACGATGATAATATTAGTATGCAAGGCCAAAGGCAAATGGCTAAAGGCAAAAGGTTAAAGGCTGACGGTCTAAGATTCACCGGCTTGGTTCATCCCGCCTTTCTGCCGTTTGCCGTGCGCCTTCGGCCTTGACTAAAGGACGCCCGGTGGCATGGCTGCCACGCGATCGCCTCCCAGAACGTAGCCGCCATCCAACCGCAGGACGGTCCCCGTCATGAACGGGGCGTCCTTGACCATGAAAAGAACCGCCTTGACCACATCTGCGATGGTGCCCGTTCTGGCCACCAGAGTGTGGTCGATCAGGGCCTGTTTCTGATCACCGGACAGCAGGCCCCAGCCGCGGGTGCCCCGGCCGTGCCGGCTTTCAACGAAGCCGAGCATGAGTTCATTCACGCGGATCTCGGGGGCGCCTATGCGGGCCCAGGTTTCGGTCAAGAGGGAGATGCCACGATTGGCGGCCGCATAGCCCTCGTTGAAAAACGGACCCGCAGGTCCGGTGCGGCCGACGATGCCGGCGATAGAGGAAATGTTGATGACCACACCGTTTTTGCTGGCCTTTAGGTGGGGCAGGGCTTCTTCGAAAACCCATCGTTTGGCCCGCAGGCAGGTGTCGATTTCGAGGTCCCATTGCTGCCGCAGGTAGGGCCCATGGACGATGGGCCAACCACCTCTCTCGATATTGTTGATCAGGATATCGAGGCGACCGAAGTGATCGATGACCCGGCGGATGAGACCTTTGATCGCTTCGGTTTCGATCAGGTTCGTACGGAGGATCAGGTAGGGTGACGACTGTTCGGCGAAAATCTGCTGAAGATCCGGCAGGCTCTCTTCCCAGTCGTAATAATTAAGGGCGACACCGGCCCCCTGTGCCGCAAGGGCCAAGCCGACACCCTTGCCGATACCCTTGATCGCACCGAGCACCAGAGCAACTTTGCCGTCGAGTTCCATTTTATATGTTCCGCCGTGGTTGCGACTGACTCGGGGGGTGCAACCGAAAAATGTGTCAACCCGCGCGGTTTCCGGTTCCCCCGAACACGGATTTTTTTACGCAGGCATGGGCGAATCTCAACAGTTGGATGTCATCGACTTCCAGCGTCGCCAGCTCAGCCGGATCGATGCCCCAGCGTTCAGCATAGCTTTTCTGCGAGATCAGGGCCCGAAACGAATCGATGTCGTACAGGGCCGTGTAAAAAAGGCTCTCCGGTTCCGGGTCGAGCGGGCCGGGTATCAGGCGATTCTTGAGGCTGATCATTTCAAGGAAAAGGTCGTTGAAACGGTTGTAAGGCTCAAGCCCCTGGTCGCGCATCCATCCGCGCGCCGTCCGCGCGGTTTTCTGACAGAAGCCGCGACAGTGTGGTTCTTGGATCAGGGCGAAGTGCTCGCTGATTCGGCCGCTGAGGCGGTCGCGGGACGTGCCGCGGGCAAGGGGATAGAGCCGGCAGGAGGCGGGCCGATCGTTGTAAACCCGGCACCCCTCGGGGGTGACAAACGGGCACTGCCGGTTTATCCGGTTGTCGAATCTCAAAGAGATCACCGGCAGGCCGGTCTCCGGTCCGATGTGCCGGACGGTGTGGGTTTTGAGAAATTGTCCCGACGGGAGTCCCAACCTGTTTTTCAGCCGCAGGATGTCATATGGGGACAATGCCTGGTTCAAATCGCGGCAGCATGCGTTGAAGCACGGCACCGCCGGTGAGCAGTCGAATGAGAAGGCCGTGTCACCGGTCAACGGCATGATGTTAGCATCCATGATAATTTGCCGACCCTTTTTAGCCGCTACCTGTAACACGGCCGGCCGAGATCGGCAACCCGCAACCCGTAACCCGTAACTTGCAACTCGTAACCCGCAACCCGCAATGAACCCTGCTGTTTCGATGGCGGCCGGCGGTCGAATCGTTGGACCGTTTAAATGAGGGACTTTTTCGCTTTTTATACAAGATGTAGTGCTGTTTTAAACTTGGCCAGCTATATGTTGAAACATCATGAGGCGGTGTTTAAAGGCTTAATTATTTTAACATTTGATTACTCGAAAGTTCTTGACAAGAAAAATGTTGGATGATAAACATTCTACTTTGCTTAGGCTATATATTATTGATTTTATAAGATATATTTTGTCTGAGCGCCATTTCTCCGATACCGGCTTTTCCGGTTGAATAACGAGCGAAAACGGCAGTCACGCCGTGTCATAAAATCAAGACGCGCCAAAATGGTCTGAGAGCTTTTGGCCGAATAGAAGAAGGGGGGTGTTAAGGACCAATTTTTTAGGACAGAATATTGGCGGATGTTTCATGTTGGAAATTGATCCAAAAACAAACGAGGAGGTATAGTCAATGCCAAGTTTTGTAATTGATGAAAAATGTGACGGCTGCAAGGGCGGTGACAAGACTGCTTGTATGTACATTTGCCCCAACGACCTGATGGTGTTGGATCCCAACGCAATGAAAGCATACAACCAGGAGCCCGACCAGTGCTGGGAGTGCTTTTCCTGCGTCAAGATCTGCCCCACCCAGGCCGTGGAAGTTCGCGGTTATGCCGATTTCGTTCCGCTCGGAAGCAGTGTCATGCCGATGCTGGGCACCGAGGATGTCATGTGGACCTGCAAGTTCAGAAACGGCCTCATCAAACGCTTCAAGTTCCCCATTCGAACCACTGCGGAAGGTACGGCCAATGCTTACAAGGATCTGAAAGGCAAGGATATTGAGAGCGGCCTGTTGGCCACACAGGAAGCCGAGGGTTACGAGATTCGGAAGCCCAAGGCAACGGTTTAGGCAGGTGCTGACTTTTCAGATTCCAAATTCAGAAAAACACGAAAATCTATATCTACTTAAGGAGGACGAAATATGGCATTACCAAATAAACCTTTGGGTGAACTTAAGGCCGTAAAGGACCCTGAAGTTGAGGAGCGTGAAGTTGATATTCTGATCGTCGGCGGCGGTATGGCGGCCTGCGGTGCAGCATTTGAAGTTAAAAAATGGATGTCCGAGGGCCAGAGTGTCCTGATATGCGACAAGGCCGCCATGGAAAGAAGCGGCGCGGTTGCCCAGGGGCTTTCCGCCATCAATACCTTCATCGGCGATAACTCGCCCGACGACTACGTCCGCATGGTCCGCAACGACCTGATGGGGATCGTTCGCGAAGACCTGATTTTCGACCTCGGCTGCCACGTGGACGACTCGGTCCATCTGTTCGAAGAATGGGGCCTGCCGGTCTGGAAGAAGAGCGCCGAAGGCAAAACCCTGGACGGTAAAAAGGGCCAGGCCATGGGGACCCTGAAGTCCGGGGCCCAACCGGTTCGCACCGGTAAATGGCAGATTATGATCAACGGCGAATCTTACAAAAGAATCGTGGCCGAAGCGGCCAAACTGGCAATAGGTGATGAGAATGTCCTGGAACGGTGCTTTATCGTCGAGCTTCTCCTGGACGCCAATAAGCCAAACCAGATCGCCGGTGCGGTCGGGTTCTCCGTCCGTGAAAACAAAGTCTTCATCATCAAATGCAAGACCATGATGGTCGCCTGCGGCGGCGCGGTCAACATCTATCAGCCGCGTTCGATGGGTGAAGGCAAAGGCCGGGCCTGGTATCCGGTATGGAACTCCGGCTCCACCTACACCATGCTCATGCGCGTCGGTGCCGAGCTGTCGATGATGGAAAACCGGTTCACCCCGGCTCGTTTCAAAGACGGTTACGGTCCGGTCGGGGCCTGGTTCCTGTTGTTCAAGGCCAAGACGCTTAACGGCCTGGGCGAAAACTTCGCTGCCAGTGACGCCGCCAAAGCCGAGCTTCAGAAGTATGCGCCTTACGGAACCGCCGCCATCACCCCGACCTGTCTGCGGAACCACCTGATGCTCTTCGAGATGAAAGAGGGCCGCGGCCCGATCATCATGGACACAGTCAGCGCACTGGCCGAACTCGGCAAGACCATGGACAAGAAGGAACTCAAGCACCTCGAATCCGAAGCTTGGGAAGACTTCCTCGACATGACCTGCGGCCAGGCCAACCTGTGGTGTGCCACCAACACCGAGCCGGAAAAGAAAAACTCCGAAGTCATGCCCACCGAGCCGTATCTGCTGGGCTCGCACTCGGGCTGCTGCGG
>JAQAZR010000109.1:0-3495 GCA_032127235.1 Deltaproteobacteria bacterium | reverse complement strand
GTCACCTCGGCGGAATCGAAACCGCATAAAAACCGTTACGTGATAATTACGATGCCGGCGATATCCTGCAGTTTTTCCCTGACCCGGTCGAGAATGATTTTAGCGGGATCACAGATGGAATTATCGTCAGGATGGGTGCTGTAACAAGAACGGAGAAGCTCTTGGTTGCCGAGCCAAAGGTCGAAATCGTCCAGTATGAATTTTGCGACCTTCTCGTAGAATCGGTGGAATTGCCTGTCAGTCATTCTAGAAAGAATTTCCTGATGGCCGCCGGGCAGGTCCGAAATAACCTTTTCGGCCGCATCGTCCAGGGTCTTCGGCATCCGGTACCGCTGTTTTCTGACAAACATAATGGTATGTGAGCCCTTTAGAACGAAGTTTTTGCGGTTTTTACCAGTTCGAAAAAGCAAATTATATGCCATATGAATCGAGGTAAAACGGCATTATGCCAGAATCGCCGGCGGTGAAGACTTTAAGCAATAGGCTCACTGTTTCGGCCTTTCTCGCCGCGCATTATTTGGGGACGGAATGGCCTGTTTTCTGACCAAAATTTGACACTTTTTGCTCATTCTGACGGGTATCCGACAGATGCCGCCGGTGCGGCATTGACGTTTGGCCGCGATGTGCTTACCATGCCGGCACAATCGACAGTCAATCAGAGATAGATCCGTAATTTTCGTTCGCGTCAGAATTGACTGGTTTTGTATATTCAGATAGACTGCCGCTGCCGTTAAAAGGAAATTCATTACAATGGAAAACAAAAAACTCCCCCGCATCACGATCCTCGGAAAGCGCATCATCCTGTCCTTGCTCGCCTTCATGCTCATCTGGCCCCTGACGGTCGGCGTATACACCCTGATTTACAAGGGCTACACACTTATCGATCGCACGACCTTTCCGAGCTTAGATACCAAACTGAAGGAGACGCTCGACAAAACGCCGCCAGATGCGCCGGAACCTGAAAAAGGTGCGGCGCTTTCCATGGCGCTGCGAAACCGGTTGAATCAGGAGATGACTTCGGCATTCGGCTGGTCGGTCAACGACTTGTGGATTTCTCCGACGCGCTGGCTCGACAACCGCGCCAATCGGCAGAAAGGGACGATTTTCGCAACTCGAATGTTCCTAACTTTTTCTGCCACCCACCTTTCCAAACTCGGCGCCGTCGATGCCGAAAATCCCCTGCTCAAGGAGGCCAGAGAAAAACGATTTGCCTTCACCGAGGACAGCTGGTGGTTTCCGTCGACCGAGAGTGAGTATCGTAAAGGCATTGCGCTCATGCAGCAATACGAGGACGACCTTCGCGCCAACAAAGCGGTATTCAACATGCGCTCTGACGACCGCTACGATTTCTTGAGTTTTATCACCGGCAAACAGTTCCTCGATCAACCCCTCGGGCTTTTGGTTCAGAGCAACAGCGAAGTGTCGTATTCGGAACTCGATGACAGAATTTATTACACCCAGGGGGTTGTTTTAGTTCTGCGCGACGTCCTGACGTCACTCTTCCATCTCTATCCGGAAATCAGCGAAAAAGGTGGGGTCGAAAACATACGGATTGCAATGAGAGGAATCAATCAAATTTGCACCTTCGATCCGCTGATCGTGCTGAGGGGCAACCATGACTCCGTCATGGCCGATCATCGCGGCAAGATGGCAAGGTACCTGATCGAAGTGCGGGAACGGCTCAACGATGTGGCCCAGTCGATCAATCGATGACAGAGGGGGGCGACAGCCTGCCACAAAAACCGGTGTATTCCCCTACTGATGGAACCGGTCGGGTAGCCACACGGTGTCTACCTTGCATTTTTAGCATGTCTCGGGCGAAATGAGCTTCAAAGCGGACTTCAACTGCCTGAACTCCTCCGGCGTCAACGGTTGCCAAGGTTCGGTCGGCATGAATTTAAGGGAAGATCTCACCAACGGTGAAAACACCTTGCCGGACTGAATTTCGGGTGACTGCATCAGGAACCCGAAATCTTCCCCAGCGTTCAGAAGGATGTCCAGCTCGTCGCTCTCTTCCATCAATTCGACCATCAGCAAATTCTGCACCAGACTGCCGCCCTTGAGCCAGCGTTTCCCGGTCCTCCCGGTAAATATTTCGATATAGGGGCTGTGAAGCTCGACCGCCGAATAGTCGGCAGTCACAAGAAAGGCTTCGGGCACACTATAGCGACCATCTTCGAATGGTATCCAGTCCTTCACCATTTTCATCTCCAGCGGTTCGTATCCTGCATGAACTTCCCTCGCCTTCAGAAGCAGGGAATCGTGTCGTTGCATCGCCCGACAACCCTCGATCCAAAAACTCTCATTTCACGTTGAAACAAATACTAATGCGCGAAATGGCCCGGTACAAGTCCTGCTTGTCAATGAGGGATTGATGGCTATTATAAAATGATGTTACGCGTAGAGAACCAAACAGATCTTTAGCCGCCCTGTTTTAAGATAAATAAGTACAAACCGAAAGGAATAAAAGACCTATGACAGAACTCAACGATGCCCAACTGTTGACCGTCGTTCAAAACGTGGTTGAAAAACACGGCTGCAAAATCGTAGATTTCGATTTCGATAAAAAGATCATCAACCTCGAGGGTTCTGAGGATGCCAAGGCCGATTGCGCCCGTGCAATCGCTGAAATTTTAGGATAGGCAATGGGCTGAGCCAACACGCTGTTTTTCCGCCGGTCGCTCATGGCCGGTTTAAAAGCGGACGAAGTAGGACACTATTGGGTGGCATAAAGACATCATACGGTTGGGATTTTCATTCCGTGTGTAAGAACCATAAAGCGTCAATTCTAAAATCAAATTGACTATGCATTGAAAACTGTCAACCACTGTGACTGAATGCCAACCCGGAGTAAGTGAATCGACGTGGCACGCATCGAGTTGAACCTGCCCGAGAACTTTTCTTTCTCTACCGATGTTCGCGTGCGTATCAGCGACATCAATTACGGTAACCATCTCGGCAATGACGCCCTTCTGTCATTGGTCCACGAAGCCAGATTGCAGTTCCTGCAGAGTCGGGGATTCTCGGAATTGGACATCGACGGCTGCGGGTTGATCCTGACCGATGCCGTCATCGTGTATAAATCGCAGGGATTTCATGGTGACCTGTTGACCATTTTCGCGGCCGTGGGTGACTTCAACAAATACGGCTGTGACTTTTTCTACAAAGTCATTCGAAAAAACGGGGGCAAGGAAGTGGCTCGTGCCAAAACAGGCATTGTTTTTTTCGATTACAACCGTCAAAAGATGGTGCCCGTGCCGGCGGCTTTTCTGAACGCATTCAGGAAAAGAAACGTTGAAGTTTGACGCCTGTTGGACCCTTGGGGGGCAACATACCCTTAATCCTTTACCGGAAGGAGGACAAAATGACCGTAACGCTTACCTGGTATAGTCACGCCTGTTTCCTGATCGACACAGGAGATGAAAAACTGCTGACCGATCCATTCCTGACCGGCAATCCGCTGGCGCCGGTCACGGCCGATAGTGTTGTCGCGGA
>JAQAZR010000108.1:0-6335 GCA_032127235.1 Deltaproteobacteria bacterium | reverse complement strand
ACCACGCTGCCCCCCGTGGCGATCACATGCGCCTCGACTGACACCGTCAGAATGGCGCGCTCTTCGATACGGCCGAAAACCGCCAGTCCGTCGGTATCGATGATTTCTTGGAGGCGGCGGCCTTCACGCGTCTGAATCGTGATGTCGGTGTCCAGGAAAGCATAGCCGAGACGCTCCGCCAAGAGCATGCCGACGGTCGTCTTGCCGACACCCGGCATCCCGATCAATATGACGTTTCCGCTGTCCGACATTCTCCCTGTCTTCTTCAAACAGTTCTTGCAGACCCCGTCCACTCGGACTTCAATGCTCTCGATCAAACCCGGATAGGTTCGCTCCAGCAGCCTCGTATCCAACAACAGGCTCGCCGGATTCAGGCATTCCATGTTTTCGCAGTATCGGCAATAAAAATGCGGGTGCGGGCGGTGGTGTTCATTGGGAGCCAACCCGTAATAATACGATCGCCCGCCGCCGCTGAGCCGTTCGAGGAGGCCGCTTTCCACCAGAAGATCGATAATCCGGTAAACCGTGACCCTGTTGATATTCATTTTGCGATTGAGGGTATCGAAAATCTCCTGCACGTTGAGCGGACTGGAATTGTTCCCAATGACCTCCAGAACCGACAGACGATTGGGGGTCTTCTTCAATCCGGCGGCTTCCAGCAGTCGGGTATAATCACAGCGATGGCACATATTTTGGGAGTTCGTTGGGAGTCGACCGTCATCCGGCCGAGGCTGCGGCGGGAGAGCGTCGTCCGGCTGTCAGTCGCTCGATCAGGAGCGAAATGAGAAATCCAGCACCGGCTACCAGGATAATGGCGGCGCCGGAGGTCAAATTGAACCGGTATGCCAGATAGAGACCGGTGACGGTAAATATGATGCTCAACACGCTCGAATAGACCATCATAGCGGTCAGCGATCGGGCATATTTTTCACTGATGAAAGGCGGAATCGTCAGCAGGGCGATAACCAGGATCAAGCCCACGACCTGTATGATCATCACAATCGATACCGCCACGAGCCCGATCAGCAGAAAATAGAGTCGGCGCACCGCTACTCCCCTGATTTGAGCAAATTCTTCATCGTAGGACATCGACAGATAGTCGTTGTAGAAATAAGTCACCACGCCGATGTTCACCATCGCCACAGCCAGCATGACCCAGAGATCCGACACCGGAACGGTCAGGATGCTGCCGAAAAGATAGCTCATCAAATCGACATTGTATCCCGGTGTCAGGTCCAGCAGGATGACCCCCAGCGCCATCCCCACCGCCCATAAGACGCCGATAATGGTGTCCGAACGATGCTTGGCCTTCACGGTTACGGCCGCCATGGTCATGGCAACCGCAAGCGAAAAGCCGGTCGTACCAGCCATATACGGCAGCCCGAAGAAAAAAGCGATCCCGATTCCACCATAGGCGGCGTGGGCAATCCCGCCCGCGAGAAAGACAATCCGGTTGACGACCACCAGCGTACCGATCACGCCGCAGATCACGCTTGTCAACAACCCGGCCGCCAAGGCGGTGCGCATGAATTCATAATGGAGCGCTTCAATCATGTTTACCATCCACCACTTGAAGCGATTAAGCACGGAGACTATCAGTCTTCAGGGCGATTTTGTGAATTTTAGAGTGGGCCCTTGGGGTTCACGAAAAAATAAGTTCGCAATTTTGGGCGTTGAGGCGCCCGCCTGGCAAGGCGCGAAAACGCAGGAATATCTGGATATTCCGAGTTTTCGCAACGCGGTCAGACGGGATGCATCGGCGTCCAAAATGTGACGTTATTTTTGAGTGAGCCCTTAGTGCTCCCTCAGCACCCGATGGGGTATTCCGTGCGCAATCAGTTCCACCGGACAGTTTTCATCCAACGAACAACGATACATCGATGCGATCATCTCTTTGGTTATTTCACCCTGGTCATGGTAATGCAAGGTCCGGTTGATGCAGGCCACGGATTTAACGTAGCGTGAGAGCGCCATCAGATCATGGCTGGCTAAAACGATCGTCATCTCTCGGCTGAGCTCGTTCAGCATTTCATAAAAAGCGTGCTGGCCTGTGGCATCGATGCTGGCCGTGGGTTCATCCAGCAAAAGAATTTCCGGGTTGGTCACGAGCGCCCGCGCAATGAAAACCCGCTGCCGCTGCCCGCCCGAAAGTTCACCGATGCGACGATCGCCGTAAACCCTCATCTGCATTGCTTCCAGTGCCCTATACGCGGCCAGCCGGTCCTGGCGTGAATGCCGCGCCCATCTCTTGCCGGGATTGAGCAACCCCATGAGAACCACATCCAGGGCTGAAATCGGAAACCGCTGGTTGATGTGAATGTTCTGAGGAACGTAACCGATACGATGCGACACCCTGCGCGGGGGTCGGCCGAGAACCTGAATTTTGCCCTTGTCCGGCGTATACAATCCCAACAGAATCTTCAGCAGCGTGGTTTTGCCACCCCCGTTGGGTCCGATCATGGCCATGAAATCACCGGCCTTGATCTCGAGGTTGATATCCCGGAGAACCGGTTGGCCTTTATAGGAAAAATCGAGATCGTGGATTTCGACGACGGGTTCGCTCATGGGTATCTTTACCGCTGGACTTCTTCGAACGGCGGAGCCACTTTCTGCAGGTTCGTCTCTCGGTCGCAGGCCGACGGGTCAACGACCGAAATCCGGATGCAATTAATTTGCACAATAATGCGGGTGTCAATCGAATGTCCACATTTTTCTTCGAAGTGCCCAACGGATAACGCGAATCCGGTTTATATGCCGTGTCGAATAAATGATCATATTCTACTTTGTAAGGGTAAATCATGGTGTCGAAGATTTGCGGGTCTGTCCGCCGCCCGGTGCCCGCCAGGAAGAGACATTTTTGATTTTACCGGCAAGCTGTGTTACAAATGAGCCATATTTGCGGTTTCGGCTTACCCCGAATCGCGCGAAGCCAATGGGTACGAAACTCGGTTATGAAGGACCACAGGAGCATGGACTCGATTTTGATCGTCAACGCCCGGATCGTCAACGAGGGAGAGGTTCGACCCGGCGATGTCTTCATCGCCGACGGTCGAATCGCGCAAGTGGGACCGAATCTGTCATCGCAGCCGGCGGCCAGGGTCATCGATGCCGCCGGGCGAATACTGCTCCCCGGCATGATAGACGACCAGGTCCATTTCCGTGAACCGGGCCTGACCCACAAGGGTGATATCTACAGTGAGTCAAGGGCCGCCGTCGCCGGCGGCATCACCAGTTACATGGACATGCCGAACACGCAGCCGTCGACCACCACGCAGTTGCTGCTGGAAGACAAATTCTCGCTGGCCGTCGGGCGATCCTTCGCCAACTATTCGTTTTATCTGGGCGGCACCAACGACAACATCGATGAAATCATGGCCCTCGACCCGCGCGCTGCTTGCGGCGTTAAGGTTTTCATGGGTGCTTCAACCGGCAATCTGCTGGTGGACGATCCGAAAGCGCTTGAGAGAATTTTTTCCCAAACACCCACTCTGGTGGCCACTCACTGTGAAGATACCCCGACCATCAAAGCCAATGAAGCTAAGATGCGCGCCAGGTATGGCCAAGACATCCCCATGACGGCTCACCCGTATATCCGAAGTGAAGAGGCGTGCTTCCTCTCCTCGGCTCTGGCGGTCGATCTGGCCCGCCGCTTCAACACACAACTGCATCTGCTGCACTTGACCACGGCCCGGGAGACGACCCTGCTGTCGGAGGGCGCTGTGGATAACAAACGGATCAGCGCCGAGGTATGCGTGCACCACCTCTTTTTCGACGACGGTGATTATGCGACCCAGGGCACCCGCATCAAATGCAATCCCGCCATTAAAACCGCCGGCGACAGGCATGCACTGGTCGACGCGGTGAAGAACAACCGGATCGACGTGATCGCCACCGATCACGCCCCACACACTCTCTCCGAAAAGCAGAATTTGTATTTCAAGGCCCCGGCCGGTCTGCCTTTGGTGCAGCACGCCTTGGTCTGCGTGTTGGAACTTCATCACGACGGGCTTTTTTCACTGCCGCTGATCGCCGAAAAAACCGCGCATGCCCCGGCACGGCTGTTCCGGTTGAAGGACCGCGGATTCATTCGTGAAGGCTATTGGGCCGATCTGACCCTGGTCGACTTGAACCGCCCGCAACCTGTCGACGAACAGTCGATCCTGTACCGCTGCGGCTGGTCCCCCTTCGACGGACTGACGTTTCGCTCATCGGTGGCCGCCACCATCGTTTCCGGACACCTGGCATTCTATCAGGGGCATATCGACCCCCAACCCGCCGGTAAACGTCTGCAGATCGACCGCTGACCCCCTTTGTGGAGCTGAAACTGCATGTCGAACGTGATCGAAGTTCAAGACCTGCTGAAGCGCTTTGACGGGGTTGCAGCTGTCAACGGCATCTCGTTCTCCGTGGCAAAAGGCGAATTTTTCGGTCTGCTGGGCCCCAACGGCGCCGGTAAGACCACGACGATCCGGATGCTCTATGGTTTTTCACCGCCCACATGCGGCAGTCTGAAGGTATTCGGCCTCGACATCAAAACCCACTGGCGCCCCATCAAATCCCGCATCGGCGTCTGCCATCAGGAGAACACCCTCGACCCGGACCTGACGGTTGAACAGAACCTGCATGTCTATGCCCGCTATTTCTCGATCCCGAAAAAGGAAGCCGCCGAACACGCCCGTGAACTGCTCGACTTCTTCGCCCTGACCCATAAGAAAGGCGCCAAGGTCATGGAGCTCTCGGGCGGAATGGCACGACGGCTGATTTTAGCCCGGGCACTGATCAATCGGCCCGACCTGTTGATTTTAGACGAACCGACCACCGGGCTCGATCCTCAATCCCGCCACCAGGTGTGGGACAAGTTGGCGGCACTGAAAGCCTCCGGCCTGACGATTCTGATGACCACCCATTACATGGAGGAGGCCTCGCGGCTCTGCGATCGTCTGGTGATCATCGATCATGGCCGCATTCTGGTCGACGGCAGCCCGGCGGAGTTGATTGCCCGCCATGCCGGCAGCAGTGCGGTTGAAATCGAGGGTCCCGAACAAGCGTTGAGGGATTATGTGAAGGAAAACCGCATCGAACACGACGACCTGGGACATCGCCTGATCTTGTACGTCCCGGAGGGGATTGAACTGCACAACACGATTCGCGATCGTTTTTGTTCCGAAAAGTGCATTTTCCGAAACAGTACCCTGGAGGATGTGTTTCTGCGCATGACGGGAAGGGAGCTCAGGGAATGATCGACTGGTCGGTTTATTCGTGGCGTTTTTTACGGGTATGGGAGCGAAACCTGGTGGTCTATCAGAAAATTTGGAAGGTCAATTTCATCACGCCACTGCTCGAACCGCTGTTTTACATAATGGCCTTTGGTCTGGGGTTCAGCGGCCTGATCGGCACCGTTCGCTATGCCGGCCTTGCGTTGTCTTACACGGCATTCATCGCACCGGCGTTGATCGCAACAGCCGTGATGTGGAACGCGTTCTTCGAAACCACCTATGGGTCTTTCGTCCGCATGTACTACCAGAAAACCTTCGACGGCATGCTGTCCACGCCGCTGTCGCTGGAGGAGATCATCATCGCCGAAATTGTGTGGAGCGCCACCAAGGCGGTGGGTGCGGCCGCTGTCATGCTGCTGGTTTTAGGAGTGCTGGGGTATGTCCGCTTTCCTCTCGGCCTGCTGCTGATTCCCGTGGCCCTGCTGGGGGGCCTGGCTTTCGGTGCCGTCGGCATGTTTTTCACCGGCATCGTGCCCACGATCGACATGTTCAATCTGCCGATCTTTTTGTTCGTCACCCCGATGTTTCTCTTCAGCGGCACTTTTTTCCCGGTATCCAACCTGCCTTTGTGGGCCCAGCCGGTGGCGCTGGTTTTTCCCCTCTACCACCTCACGGAACTGGTGCGCTGCTTCAGTCTCGGGGCCCGCGAGACACCGCCGGTACTCAGCATTCTTTACCTGCTGCTCTTTTTTGTGATTTTCGCCGTTCTGGCCCTGAGGGCCATGCGCCGGCGGCTGATCAAGTAGGATAGGGTGAAGTGTTATTGCCTGAAGACCTTCATTCCGTCCTTGGCGTCCTGCACGGTGTAGCCGAGCGCCTGGATGTCATCCCGCAACCGGTCGGAGGCTTTCCAGTCCTTCTCGGCCCGTGCCTTTCGGCGAGCCTCAATCAGCTTCAATACCTCCGCCGGCAGACGCTCTTCTTGGCCCACCTGGTCGAGGTCCAGTGCCAGCACCCGGTCAAAATCCAACACCGTTGCCAACCGGTCCGCTTCTTCGAGATCCGCTTTCAACGTCTCCTGCACAACGGCCATGGCCCGCGGCATGTTCAAATCGTCAT
>JAQAZR010000107.1:0-4186 GCA_032127235.1 Deltaproteobacteria bacterium | reverse complement strand
ATATCACCGATTGCGTTACAACGGCTGGCGGCCATCGATGTCATGCGGGGAATCGTCATCGTGCTGATGGCCTTCGACCACGCCTCGGGTATGTTCAACGCGGGACATTATGTGACCGACGCGATTGCCTTTTATAAGCCGGGCTCCGTCATTCCAGCCACCCAGTTTTTGGTGCGCTGGATGACGCACCTGTGTGCCCCCACGTTCCTATTCCTGGCCGGCTGGTCCCTGTCGTTGAGCGTCGGTCGCCAAAAAACGGCCGGTGTACCGGATCGCCGCATCGACACGTTCATCCTCAAACGCGGGCTCTTCATCATGCTGCTCGATCCGCTCTGGATGAGCGTCGGCTTTGGACACGGGCTGGTCTTTCAGGTCCTCTATGCCATCGGCGGCAGCCTGTGCTGCATGACTTTTCTGCGCCGACTGGGTGTCCGGACATTGCTCGCGGTGGGTCTGATTCTCCTGGTATTCACAGAAACGCTGGCCGGGCTGGCGATCGGTTTTGACAAGGACCGAAACCCAGGCATCATCGCCGCTTTTCTGGTTACCGGTGGACCCGTCAGTTCGGTAGCATACGTCCTCTACCCGCTGCTGCCGTGGCTGGGTTACATGGTCCTGGGCTGGGGAATCGGCCGACTGCCGGCCGGTGGCCGAGCGGCCGCGCCTGTGACGCTGTTCACCCGGCTTGGCATTATTTCGCTGATGATCTTCGCTCTCGTCCGCGGACTCAACCATTACGGCAACATGCTGCTTTACCGCGACGATGCCTCCGTGCTGCAATGGCTGCACGTCAGCAAATACCCCCCGAGTCTTTCATTTGCTGCCCTCGAGCTGGGAATTATGTTCTTGTGCCTGGCGATACTCTTCGCATACTACCGGAATAGATCGGCTAATCAGAGGAACCCCCTGACGGTATTCGGCCAAACCCCGCTGTTTTTCTACATCCTGCATGTCCACCTGCTGGCGGTCGCCGCCTGGCTGCTGAACATGCGTCACAGCGGCGGCCTGATCGAAACAATGACGGCCACCCTTGCCGTTCTGCTGGTCTTGTATCCGGCATGCCTATGGTACCGGGGGGTCAAACAGTGCAAAGGTTTCGGTCTCCGGCGCTTCATTTAATTCCGGTTTGCAGTCAAGCGCTGCCTGTGGTAACAGCGTCGTCGGCTTCCTTGGCGACCGATCAGAACTATTTCGCCTCCTCCTCCCGGCCGCCTTGGTATCATCTCGATTGCAAAATTATGAAACTGAAAAAAAAAAGAAAGCCCTGGCAGATCCCGTTCTACTACCTTTTCGGCTGGATGACCCGCATCGTTTTCCTGTTGCTCTTTTCCACCTGCCGGGTGCAGGAATTCGGCCGCGAAATCGGGGAAACCTATCAGAAGGAGCATCCCGGGAAAGGTCTGCTGGTAGCCACCTGGCACAGGGGGGTGATGTTTCTGGTCCACCACTACCGCAATCAGAAGCGTGTCACCATGGCCAGTTCCAGCAAAGACGGTGAACTGGCCGCCCAAGCGGCTGAGCGCCACGGATGGATTGTCGTCAGGGGGTCATCGAGTTATCGGGGATTCGAGGCCCTAAAGGAACTGGTTCACTATTTCCAAAAGGGGCACATTGGAGGTCTGGTGGTCGATGCGCCGCGCGGACCCGCCCACGTTTCGAAGATCGGTATCATCACTGCGGCGCGAATGACCAACTTACCGATTTTGACGCTGATGTGGAGTGCCGACCGCAGCTGGCGGCTCAACAGCTGGGACCGAACGATCATTCCCAAGCCTTTTTCCCGAATCGTCCTGGCCTACGCCGAAAATCTCATTTGGATTCCCCGACGAGCATCGCGGGAAGAGATGGAATCCAAGCGGCAGCTTCTCGACGATACGCTCAACCGTCTCATGTACCAAACCGACCATTTCTTCACCACCGCCGGTGTCGCCGATCCCCGACTCATCGCCGTGCCGGAAGCGTCGTCCAAGGTTTAGAAACCAGCCAATCGAACGGTTTCTCCCCTTTTAAGCGGTTAGAAGCGGTCAACCTGTCGATTTCAAATATTCTTTTTGGTATCAGGCTGTTGCCGCCAACTGCATACAGAGGTTAAAAAGACAACTCTGCCGCCTCGCCATAATTCCCCACGGCTATGCGGCCATCTCTTCCAAATTTAATTCATGGGTAATCCTGATGCAGTCGATCACGCTCTGGGCCGCGGGACAGAGATGCAGGTAGTTGTCCAGCGCCGCCCGGGCATCCGCGACTTGTTCCTTGGGCACCTTGAGGCGATAGGAAACACCGATTCGGGTTATTTTCAGCACGCCGCCGACATCTTCGATGTCACCGACGACGCTTGCTTCGAATCGATCCTGGAGGGTACGGATCTTTTTTTTGGCCAACACCGTGGCCAGAGTTCCCATCATTCAGCCGCCCACGGCGCCGACCACGTGGTCGAGCGTGGCGGCATGCTCCTCTTCCGGTGATACGCCGTAAAAGTCTTTGATACCACCGTGGACACCGTAGTAGACAGGTTCGTTGAAGCCTTTAATGACGGCCTTGCGTGTCGGTCCGTTCTCCCGTGTGATCGTAATGTGAGATTGGTGAACGATCTTGCCCATTTTATTCCTCCCCGGATGACGAACCACCGCGTTTTGTTTTTGTCTGTGCGATGGGCCGACCCGTATCGTTTTTGGTTTATTAAATGACATCAGCGGATGAAGCCATCCGCGTTTTTCTTGTTAAGCGTCTAATATAACCACGATTTCGAGGGTGTACATCTTTTCTGTGGTTTTCTGCCGCGGAGGCGCAGGCGAAGTGATGGGTATAGGAACCTCAAGTCGGCCTGGGCCAACGATCCAACCGTGTCCGGCAGGGCGCACGCGAGATTGAAATCCTTTAGGGGTCGTTTTTACAGATTGTAAAAGAAATCGACATCATCGGCGCGGACACCGGCAAAGGACATAACCTCGCCTGGACACTCTGCCGCTTCTGACAAGTACTGTGTGCCGACTCCCGGCCCGCTTCACCGCGCTGGCATAGCCCTTGCTTAGTGTTTTTGACAACGATGGACAGAGAGCAAGAGTGAGCCCACTTAAACACATATTGATCGCCGATCGCAACCCTCATGTCCGCAGGTTCCTGAAACGGGAACTCGAAGCCGAGGGCTACCGGATACGCCTGGCCGAAAGTGGTATCGAGGTGCTGAAATGGGCCTTTCACCCGGACCCTCTGGATCTTATCATCCTCGATCCCGATTTGCCGGATACGGGTGCGGGACAATTGATAGACAAGCTGAAAGACCGAATCCCGCCCCTCAAAGTCGTGATCCATGCCTTTCTATCCGATTACGCCGCTCCCCACGAAACGTTGAGTGCCGACGCTTTTATCGAAAAAGGCGGCAACAGCAGTGAAGCACTCAAAAAGGTGATCCTCGATCTGAACCGCAGACCCCCCCGCCAACGCACTGATCCTTTCTTCCCCTGCTGAGCGAAGCTTACGAGAACAACGATGCTGCCTCCTGCGTACCAGGCGCGAAGCCGATCAATTGCCCCGACCCGTTTTTACATACTGTAAAAAATGCTGACAGGCCGCGGTTTGGGTGATGGCGCTTCGCCGACCGAAAGGTCGATTTTAATTGGGCATTTTAAGGGCTTGGCTCCAGCCGCCATTCCCATCCGCTGGTGGCATATTCGTTGCTTTGCACTTTAAAGGCACTGCAGGCGATCGGTTTTCGGCCCGTGCAAAACGGGTTCTTCCGCCGTCATATTTCCGCCCGAAGTGAGGCGAGAATGGACGCTATAACTAAGAAAAGGGCCGAGTGGAGAGCTGTCGAATCGGAGTCGCAGCGGGATCGTCCTTTGGGGAATGAATCTTCGATTCAATAGCCGTATAAAGACAATCGGACAAGAGCTAACGGCAGCCGCCACCCGGCGACCGCCCGGCCGGGTCAAAATAAGACTATCCCAGATCGAGGAGGAGGCATGACACACCTGAACAACACGTTTGATGAAACCTACAACGAACCCTGGACTTGGAAAAACAGGCCGGGCTACAAGCCGGTTTTGCTGCTCATTGCGGCCGTGGTCTTTATCGCCGTGGTGATCATGCCGCCCCCCGCGAGCATGGTCAAGATGGTGGAGCTGGTCAACCCGCCGGGATATACAGTGGCGCGCGACAGTAAAAACATCACCGATACGGTAAACCG